>DXVA01000431.1 GCA_019408975.1 Lentisphaeria bacterium
CCGGAAAGACAGTGAAAGCAGCCGCCGGAAAAGCAGCAGTCAAAACTCCGGCGGAAAAAACCGTCAGGAAAACGGTGAAACCCGCTCCGGTCAAGGCTTCCGCCGGAAAAGCGGCGGCAAAGGCTCCGGCGGCGGAAGTGCCTCACGAGCATGAACACCCTGTACGCAAACTGAAACTCAGCAAAGTGGACAAAAAATATTTCCGCGAACTGCTGATGCATGCCCGCGCTTCTTTCGACGAGCAGATCCAAGTCCATGTGGACGAGGCTCTTTCATCCAGAAAAGACTCTGCGGGGGAACGTGCCGGCATGGCGACTCACATGGCGGACCTCGGCAGTGATAATTTCAGGCATGATTTCGAGCTCGGGCTTCTTACCGATGAAGTCGATGTGCTGGAAATGATCGACGAGGCGCTTCAGAGAATCGAAGATTCCGAATACGGCGTCTGCCTTGACTGCGGCGCTATCATCCCGAAGGAACGTCTCGAAGCGAAGCCCTACGCAAGATACTGCACCAAGTGCAAATCCAAGCGCGAAGAGATGGAAGACTCCCGTTACCACAGATAACCGGAAAGCCGGAAACGAATGAGTTTTTTACAAAGCAAAAGGCTGGAACGCGGGGCGGAAAAGGAAACCAGAACCTTGATTGCCGCCCTGATTCTTGCGCTGGTTTTCATCGCGCTGGATCAGATCACCAAAGCGGCTGTCGTCAAATACATCCGTTTCGGGGAACGCATTCCGGTCATTCCGGATTTCTTCAACCTGACTTACATCACCAACACCGGAGCGGCATGGGGGATTCTTGCAGGGCACGGCTGGCTGCTCCTGCTCATCTCTTTTGCGGTCCTGATCGCCGTCATCTATTTCATTCATACATTGACGGACGGCTGGCCGGAACGCATTTATGCGATTGCCTTGATCGTATCCGGCATTGTCGGCAACTCCATTGACCGTATTTTCCGCAGAGAAGTCGTCGATTTCCTCCAGTTCCTTTTCGGAAAATATCAATACCCGTCTTTCAATATTGCAGACTCATGCATCTGTGTCGGCGTATTCATTTTCATTCTCTCCACAATCCTGCGCCCCGAGAAGAAAAAGCCTGGTTCCGATTCCTCCTATGTCCAGCTCCAGAAATGATTCCGTGCGTTTTCCCGTAATCATGGGAGCCACAGCATCCGGCAAGACCGCTCTGGCTGTCCAGCTGGCGCTCCGGCTCGGCGGCGAGGTTATTTCCGCCGATTCCATGCAGGTTTACCGGGGACTCGTCATCGGCACGGCAAAGCCGTCTCCGGAAGAACGCGCCGGAGTTCCGCACCATCTGATCGACATTGCCGGCATTACGGAAAAATATGATGTATTCCGTTTTTGTTCCGATGCCGAAAAACTGATCGCGGAAATCCGTTCCCGCGGCAAAGTTCCAGTCGTAGCGGGCGGAACCGGTCTGTATCTGCGCGGGCTTCTTTACGGTCTTGACCCCCTTCCCGCTTCGGAATCCCTGCGGAAAGAACTGGACTTGCAATATGACAACGAAGCGCATTTCCCGGAACTGCAGAAGATCATGCGGGAGAAAGCGCCGCAGGATTACGAAAAATTCCATCAGCATCGCCGGAAATTGATCCGCGCATATGAGGTCCTGCTTCTGACCGGCAGTCAGATGACGCAGCTCCAGCAGACATGGAAGACGGCGGAATGCCGCAGGGATGCCCGTTCCTTTGTGCTGGAATGGGATCATGCCGCACTGCGGGAACGGATCAGCAGGAGATGCTCGGAAATGCTCGCGTCCGGCTGGATCGACGAGGCGGAGCGGTTCATCAGGGAAGGGCTGCATGATTCTCCGACCGCGTGGCAGGCGCTCGGCTACCGTCAGATTGCCGAATATCTGAACGGGAAACTGCGCCGTGAGGAACTGCATGACAGGATTACGACGGCAACATGGCAGTTTGCGCGCCGTCAGAATACCTGGTTCCGGACCCAGCATCCGGAGGCAAAACGGATTCCGATGCCGAACCCCTCCGCCGTGGAAATCATCATGGAAAATCTTCTGTAAAAAGCGTTGCTGTATTATTCGACAGTATAAAGAAGAACTTCCCGCTGAATCTTTTCCCATATTTTAACACTCAAATCCATTTTTTTGAAAATTTTTTCTTTCTTTTGCATAAAAACCGTTTTTTCCGCGAATTTGTTTACAGAAAAGCAAATGATCAACGCTCACTAAGTGCAGACCATGGAAGAAATGATCGGCGGATGATTGGTTGCTTCGGATGCTGTCGGGGGGACGGCGTTCATTTCCAATAAACACTCAGGAGGTGTAATAATGAAGGGTCTTACAGACAAGCAGCGCAACATTCTCGAATTCATCAACGATTTTATGGAAGCCAATGTCATGGCGCCGACCGTATATGAAATTGCCGAACATTTCAATATCAAGACATCGACGGTATTCGCTCATCTGCGTTCTCTGCAGAAGAAAAACTATCTTAAAAGAAGTTCCAAAGCGCGAAGCATCAGCTTGAGCAAGCCGCGCAGAAAAAGCAGATGCCCGAACGGACTGCGTTCCGTTCCCCTGCTCGAAAAACTGGATGACTTGAGCATTATCCGCCACAAGGGCAACAGCGAGATTTTCTACGATTCCTCCATGCTCCGGAGCGATGAGGATGCGAAAAAGCTTTTTGCGATCCGCGTCGAAGCCGGCTCCATGAATGCATCGGGTATCCTCAGCGGGGATATTGCGATTCTGAAAAAATCGTTCGGCAATCTCAAAAACGGCGATATCGTGCTGATCAAGGTCAACGGAGTTCCCGAACTCAGGACCTATCGCCAGGTGGATGCCGATCATGTGGAACTTGCTCCATCTTCCGCAGGCTATACCATGGTCCGCGGATTGAGATCGGAACTCCCGATCCAGGGAGTCCTCGTCGGACTCCAGAGATCGTTGTAACAGTGTGAACTCCGGTTCCTTTTTTCGGGGGGAGGAAGGAAATCGGCGCTCATATCAGACCATCTCCAGGCAGGCTCAGTGATGAAAAAGTATTCGTGCTTCCGTCAAGGAGAGGAAATGTGAAAGCATTTCGGCGGAAGAAGGGGGGAACGGATGCCGCGGGAATCACAGCAGATGCCGGGACGTCACTCCGGGAAACACTCCCGGAGTCTTTTTTGTACAGCCAGACAATCCGCAGGCAATGAAACACTTTCATGATATCTTTGAAAAGGGTCTTGAATAAATGACGCTTCTGCGCTATCTTTCCGGGTTCAACATGAAAACGGAACGGATTGATGATAGAAATTGTGGAACATGACGAAAGCTTCTTCAAGGAAGTCAGGACATGCTGTCTGAAAAACACCAGCGCATTTTTCTCCGAGGATACACCTCTCAAGGA
>DXVA01000432.1 GCA_019408975.1 Lentisphaeria bacterium
GATAGGACAGCGGTTTTTTCAGGTCATCGATGAACGCCATCGATTCATGCGGAGGCTGGGGAATCCGAGAAAATGCTTTGATGTCTTCCTTGTTCATTTTCCACCTTGATTTTTATTGAAACGTTTAAATTGATTTTATTAAAAAATTCCTGCTCCGGAGAGCAGGAAAGCCAGAACTGTCATTTTACAACCTGTTCAAACTCATCAACGGCTTTCTGCGCCGTTTCCCGCAGGAATTTCGCATCGGAATCCCCGATGACCTTCGGCACATATGTGATTTCGGAGGTTCTGCGCCCGTACAGAAACGCAAACCAGACACATGCCTGAAGATACTGCCCGCGCGTATTCAGATGAATGGTGTCCCGCCCGATCTTCAATTCACCGTCCTCGCCTTTCTGCCACCACATCTGACCGACAATCGAACCTGCCTGCGAGGGCAGATCCGGCCAATGAAGCGTTCCAAGAACGGCGGGATCATAATTCTGAAAGGAAAACGGCTGGTTCCGGCGCGCGAGCTGAACCGCATATCCGGTCGGGATGATACGGAGCTTCAATTCGGAAGCAAGTTTCCGGTAAGCTCCGGTCAGGCGCTCATACATGCCGTCCTGATCGAATCCCCAAGCCCCGCCGGGCAGCAGACGGGGATCATCCGCACGGTAGGACCAGGTCTGCTGGATCACAACCTCCGCCTGCGGAGCATATTTCTTCACATGCGCATGGATATTGGACGCATACGGCTGATAGGTTTCCGGATTCCAGCTTTCATGGCTCGCCTGCTGGATGGTGACGATATCCCACGGCTCACGCATGAGAATATCACGCAGTTTGACGCGGGGTTCCTGGTACATCCTCGCCGTGGAATCTCTTTCCTCGAAGTCGATATAACTCCAGTGACGGCGAAGCTCGCACCCGCCATGGTTGGCGCGGTCGAAAAGAATCCCGCACCCTGCGGACTTGACGACGTCCGCAAAATAAAATACCAGACTGTCCGTGAAACTGTTTCCGATCGTCAGAATCTTCAAATCCTGTTCTACGCTCATTTCAACAACTCCTGCACTGTTTTATCCGATGGATTACATTGTAAACTGGGGACCGAGGTAAACCTCTCTGGCTTTCGGATCATTCACAAGAAAATTGCTGTCCCCTTCGCAGACGATCGTTCCCTGCGCCATCAGATAAGCCCGGTCCACACAGGAAAGCGTCTCACGCACATTGTGGTCCGTAATCAGAATCCCCATGTTGCGCTGTTTCAACTGATAGATGATCTGCTGCACATCATACACGGCGATCGGGTCAACGCCGCTGAAAGGCTCGTCCAGCAGAATAAACGCGGGATTGGTCACAAGAGCACGGGTAATCTCAAGGCGTCTGCGCTCGCCTCCGCTCAATGTCATGGCTTTCTGCTTGGCAAGGTGCGCAAGCTCCAGTTCATTAAGAAGCTGATGAAGGCGTTCCTTGCGCTCTTTGGAAGAGATTGCCAGTGTTTCAAGAATCGCCATGATGTTCTGTTCCACGGTCAGTTTACGGAAAATCGACGGGTCCTGCGCAAGATATCCCATTCCCATGCGCGCCCTGACATACATCGGCTGCTGGGAAACATCAATTCCCTTGAAGAAGATCGTCCCGGCATCCGGCTTGATCAGCCCCGTAATCATATAGAAACTCGTGGTCTTGCCCGCACCGTTCGGGCCGAGAAGCCCCACGACTTCACCGCGCCGCACGTTGATATGCACATTATTGACGACGCGCCGGCCGTAATAAGCTTTCATCAGTCCCTGCGCATCCAGCAGTAAATCTTCTGCCATAATCCGGTTCCTCCTGTCTTAATTCTTGAGAAGTCCGCCTTCGGCTGTTCCCCTCACCTGGCCGATGACATTGATGCGCTCTGTTTTGATGTTGACTATGATCTGCTCGCCGGCAAGCCGGTTGCCCCCGCTGACAATCACCGGGTTATTTTCCGTCAGAGTGATCGTATCCGTCGGCAGATCATAAACCGCTTTTCCTGCGAAAGCCTTCTGCACATCGCTTCCGGCAACCTTCTCGCCGGAATTCCGTGTAATCACCACATCCCCCACGCACTCGATCCGCGTCACCTGTTTATTGCCTTCCGGATTCATGTCGCTTCCCGCATCGGATTTGTCCTTTTCCGCATTCCCCGTCTGCTTGTTCTCCAGGAAAATCGTCATCTTCTGGCACTTGATGTTCATTTCGGGGTCATCGACCTCCACATTTCCGAGAAGAATGATCTTGTCTTTCGCAAGATCGATATCCATGGAATCGGATTTGACCGTCGTCGGAATATTGGACTTTTCCGCACGGCTTTTTCTGGTCTTGTTCATCATCAGATTCGCGAACTGCGCCTGTGTTTCCATGCAGAACACCGCAGACAGCGCAAAGGCGAGTGCGATTGTACATTTTTTCAGGGTAAAAGACTTTACGGTCATTTTGTTTGATCCTCTGTTTTTGTTTGATTCGTTGTCGTGCCGCCGCCCATTCCGCGCTGTCTGTATTCCGGCCGGATCACCATCCTGACCTTGCTGCGGATATGAATCAGCTTGTTTTCATAGTCGGCATCAAAACCCACGCCGTCAATGTCCATTTCACGGGAACGGAAAAATGCGGGAGTGTCCCCCCTGAGCACCTTCGTATTCTTATCATACTGCGCGGCAGTGGAGGAGATCAGGGCGCGGCAGTGTTTTTTGTCCGCCCAGAATTTCCTGACATCTTCCGCAGACGTATTCAACGGATACATCTTCACGCTGCCGAGCGGAATCACCTCGTTGATGTTGCTGATATTCTCATTGACGATGTCCACTTTCGGATTCTCCAGATTGATGAACGCACCCAGATTCGTCGCTTTGTCGCCGTAGAGAATAAACTGAAGGCGGTTGTCCTTCTTCCGGTATTCCGGCAGAGCGAAATCCGACAGCGCCACGGAAGCGCCCGTATCATCCGCGGCGGACAAATCCATCGGCAGCACCGGCAGAAATGCCGGCAGAAACACCGCCGTAAGAAATGTCAGCCGAAATATCTTTCCATCAATGAATCCCATTTGCCTTGTTCTTTCAGTAAAAATTCAATCGCCTCACGCACGGCGCCTCTGCCCCCCGCGTGTTTCGTCCGCATGTCACAGACCCGGTCCAGTTCGCTGACGGCGTCGCCGACCGCCACGGCAAAGCCGCACCGGCTCATCGGGCGGGCATCCACGATATCATCCCCGATGTACATGCACTCCTCGGGTGCAAGAGAATGCTCCTCCAGCAAAGCAGTGAATCCGGAATCCTTGTCCAGTATCTTCTCATACAGAAAATCCAGTTTCAATTCCGCCGCGCGGATACGGTTCGCCGCCGACTTGCGCCCGGAAAGAATCCC
>DXVA01000433.1 GCA_019408975.1 Lentisphaeria bacterium
AAAGTGGATATGAGAATTTTCAGGGTATTCGAACCATTCGGCAATGCAATCGATTTGACGATAAGAAAGCTCTTCAAACCGTTCAACCTTGCTTTCTACCTGAAACTGGCGTTCATCGCATGGCTGGCGAATCTGGGGCAGTGTTCCGGCGGATTCAACTTTTCCATCGACGGAAACGATCTGAAAACATTCCTCAACTCATTCCGGCAGGAACAGCCCTCATTCCAAAATGATCCCGTCCTGAAAGCGGCGGACAATGCCTCCTATGAAAAGGTGACATTCGAGGAGAAAAAAGATGCGGAACACATTTCCGTAAAAGTTGAAAAAGGAAAAACGGAAGCCACGGCACCCGCGCAGAATGAAAATCCGCCGCTGTCCGTAAGCATCTCCTCCACAAAGGATGGGAAGCTCCTTGTTACCGGAAAAGAAGAAAAACCGGCGTCAATACTCCAGCCTCTGCTTTTCATTATCGGAATCCCTGTATTCCTGCTGATCCTGGCTCTCTGCATCGCGGTCATCTGGCTCATTTCCCGCGGGCGGATGATGTTCATCAGCGCACTGGCGGATGATACGCAGCGGCTTTCTCTCAGGGAAAAATGGCGCGAAAGCCGTATCACCGGAAATTCCTTCTTCAAATATAATATTGCGGTCGGAATCCTCCTTTTCCTTTTCGTCCTCATATTCTGCCCCGCATTTTATTTTCTCCTGCACCCCGTAACCAAGACATGGATTGCGGCGCCGAGCGCACCGATTGCCCCGGCTCCCGCCCTCTTTGCCATGCTGCTGACATTCTGCGTCGCAATCCCGTTCGTGTTTCTTCTCGGAGCATTTCATGAATTCGGGACACTTCTCATGTTCCGCAGGCAGATCACGGCATGGCCGGCTTTCAAGCAGGTATTCGCACTGGCTGCCGCCAATATCTGGCCGGTTCTGAAATATTATATTTTCATGATTTTCGCCACATTTGCAATCGTCCTCTGCCTGATTTTGCTTTTCATCGTCACATGCTGCCTCTGCTGTCTGTGGGCTGCGGTTCTCTGGCTGCCTTATTTGTGGGCTGTCGTGTTTCTGCCGCTCCTGGTTCTCCGGCAGTATTTTGCCATGGAATTCGCAAAACAGTTCGGCGACGACTATAACGTATATCAGAAAGACGAACCGCAGGAAACGATGCCGGAAACGGCGCCTGCAACTGCTACGGCAATCCCGATGGAAGACTGACCGGAAAAACCGGATACGAAAAAGCCCGGCATCCGACCGGGCTTTTCATTTTCATGATTCAGGAGATTTTCTCTGAAAGTCTCCCCAAAAATCAGCTTCCGAAAGAAGAACCGAATCCATCCGCGTTACCGGAATTCTTCACCGCTTTCTTCTGATAGCGGGATGTCGCAATCAGCTTTTCAAGACGTTCCGCATATTCAGCGGAATCAATCGGCAAGCTTACGGTTTCTTCCTTCCAGCCGGAAAGAAGCATTGCGTTGCCGAGTTCCAGTCCATTGATCCCTTCCTCCATCGGCGCGAGAAGCGGAGTGCCGTGCAGAATCGCATTGGCGACGTTCTCGACGATGTCCTTATGCGGCGCAGGGCTGGGCGGCGCAACGGGAATCTCACACTGCCAGATATCGGGAACGCCGAATTTTTTGTCCGTCGTCTTATTGAATTCAGTTGTTTCGACTTCATTGCGTTTGAATTCAAGTTTGCCGCCCTCATATACCAGGCGCCCACGCTCCGCCATGATTTCCAGACGGTTCGTGCCGGGGATTTCGCCCGTGCAGGCGATGAAGTTGCCGGTTTTGCCGTCCGCATACTCCAGATAGGCATTGACCTCGTCTTCGACCTCGATATCGTGGTATTTTCCGAACTTCGCAGTCGCGCGGACCTTGCACGGCATGCCGAAGAACCACTGCATCAGGTCGAGCTGATGAGGACACTGGTTCAGGAGAACGCCGCCGCCCTCTCCGCGCCAGCTCGCACGCCAGTCGCCGGAGTCATAGTATGCCTGGGAACGGAACCAGTCTGTGATGATCCAGTTCACGCGCATGATCTTTCCGAGCTCGCCGGAATCGATCATCTGCTTGATCTTCTTATGTGCGGGAATCGTGCGCTGGTTGAACATTGCGGATTTCTTGAGTTCCGGATACTTCTTCGCTTCCGCAATCATGCGCTCCGCCTCCGCCTTGTGGACGGCAATCGGTTTTTCCACGATGACATGCTTGCCCTGACGCATTGCAAGAATCGCAAGATCGGGATGAGAGTAGTGCGGAACGGAAATCATGACGGCGTCGATATCCGCCTCCTTCAGAAATTTTTCGGGGTCCGTGAACAATTGCAGTCCGGATCGGATTCCCTCGTCGATGCGGTTGAATGCCTCGGGATCAATATCGCAGACCGCCGTCAATTCGCAGTTTTTCAGGTTGTTGATATTGACGACATGCGCGCTGCCCATGTTGCCGATGCCGATAATACCGAATTTCACCTTTTCCATGGTAAAAAAACTCCTGTTTTCTTCGTTTAAGGTTGAAACATATCTTTCCTTACAATACAGCCGACCTCAGGAAAAGCAAAACAGTGAGCGAGCTTTTTCAGGTAAAAAGTTACATGCTTTTCCCACATCGAAATAAACCAGGAACTCTTTTACTGCGGAACAGAGCAGTTTTACAGGGATCAAACTTATCTGCTTGTATTATTTTAGCAAATCCTCCGGAGACACGATCCGCATTTTCATGAACACCAGATCGCGGCACCGGAGGAAGAGGCATGATTGCGTATTCCGGCAGTCAGCCGCCTATTTATTCAATCACCTTGCCGGGATTCAGGATGTTCTTCGGATCGAACGCCAGCTTGATGTTTCTCATCAGTGCGATCACCTCCGGCGCAAGCGACTCCGCCAGATACGGTTTCTTCGCAAAACCGATTCCATGTTCGCCGGAAACCTGCCCGCCGAGCTCATGTGCGCGGTCATACAGGTCCTTGAACACCGCGCCGAGCGTCTTCTTCCACACCTTTTCATCCAGTTCGTCGCGCAGGATATAGATATGCAGATTGCCGTCGCCGGCGTGTCCGAAGGAACGGATGCGGACACCGTGTTTTTTCTGAAGCGACGATGCAAACGTAATGAACTCCGCCACATGCAGGCGCGGCACGACGACATCACATTCATCCATTTCCGTAGTGGACGCCTTGATCGCCTCCAGAAAAGCGCCGCGCGCCGCCCAGAGGGATTCATTGCGCTCATCGGTGTCGGACATGAACACATCCAGAGCCCCGAGCTCCAGACAGCGTGTCGCGACCGCATGGAATGCAAGTTCGATCTCCGTCGAACTCATCCCGTCAAACTTCAGCAGCAGATATGCATCCGCGCTGTTG
>DXVA01000434.1 GCA_019408975.1 Lentisphaeria bacterium
CTCTGCTCAAAGTGCATTTACTATGACAAACGTGCGTTTACTTTGTCAATTCACCAAAAATCATTGTTTTTCCATCGGGAGCAAAACATCCTGCCGTTTTTTTTGAATCGCATCTTGTTTTTTTCCCGCTTCATGATATTTTCATTATGACAATAAATTCAAAAGCGGGGGTCATATGCCTTTTATCAGATTATGTTTGATTGTCTTTTCAGCTTTTATACTGACATCGTGCACTCTTCCGGAAGACGGAGATTCCGTTGCATATCCGGAATTTTTCGGACATGCAGGTCCTGCCGCCGCAATGGAAAGCATCTCTGCGGCGATCCGTTCAGGCAAAATTTTCATTCAGGATGAAAAAGGATACGGCGAGGTGTTCGGCTTCGACAGTTTCCGGTTCAATGAGAAGAATATCCGCCCGATGAGCATCTCCTTTATTCCGGGGACAAACAGTTTTCAATGTCTCGCTCTGGTGATGGACTCAAAAACGGAGGACAACGATTATAGGGCGGTATTCCTTATCGGCGGAACGGACAGGAATGCGGTGTTTTCACTGACCGGAGTCGGCAAAATCGCAGGCGAAAAGGGACTCCCCCCTCCGATTCTGCCGGAACCTTCCGTCGTAACGGCTGTCTATGAAGCTATGCAGAGAAAAATTCAGGCGGGGGAAATTTCATGGGGACAGGAGTTTCCCGACGCAATCATTTCGGAAACGCGCACAGGAGGCTCGGTGCAAAAAAAGAATGCGGGGGAAAGCGTGCATACGGATGTCAGGAGTTTCCGTTACCCGGAAAACGACTGGTGGAAAGACCGCCTGACGGCGCAAAAAGGAAATCTCCGCCTGACGGAAAAAGACCTTTCTCTCTGCGGAATTTCGGCTTTCCACAAGAATGAGATCACTCTGGCTTACTGCGTAAAGCCCCTGGCTGTCCGCACGGCAAAACAGATTGTCACTTATGCCGTTCTGGATGCGGTTCTGAATCAGGACGGCACTCTGCTCCGGACTTATGAGGGAGGCGAGGACTCGTTTGAAAACGCATTTTCAGTCATCATCTATCCTTTTGCCCAGAAGGATAATGACGCAATCTACAAAGCGGTTTTCGATTATCTTTTTGAGCAGAGCGCTTCAAAAACGGGAAAAGCCGTGGCGGCGGAAAAAGTCCGTTTCCTTTTTGTGCCGGAAACCGCATCGCCCGACTTCATGGCAAAATATTCATGGAGCGGGGATATCCCGGTTCGCAGCCCGTTTGTGCGAGACTGGGAACTGCCGGTTCCTTTCAATGAGAAAGCGGGGCGTTACACAGGATACGGCAGCGGGGAGTTTTATTATTCTGCGGGAGCGATTCGCCCGGTGGACGATTCCACTGTCTATGTCATGGCGAATATTTCATGCGTTCCGCCGCTTGCTCTCTCGGAACTTTCTCCCGAAGCGGCTGCGAAATGGAAGGCATCGTCTCTTCAGGATGCACCCATGCGGTTCAGCGGTCCGGCGGGATATCTGAAACTGAAGAAAGGATTTTTCGGCTGGCATGTTGATCAGGATCATATATTTTCACTGAATCCGCCCGAAAAGGAAAGGATGGATTCGGATCAGAACAAACCATAACAGAAGGGGGGAATTATGCCTACTGTCAAACTCACAATCTCAAAGAAATTCGACCGGAACGAAAAAGAAAATCTCGCTCTCGAACTGACGGGCATTGTCGCAAAGGAGATCGGAAAACCGGAAACCGTAACACAGGCGATTGTCGCGGATGATGCGATTGTTTCATTCGGCGGCAATTTTCTGGCGCCCTCGGCATTCATTGTCGTAATGAGCGTCGGCGGCTTGAGCCCGGAAGTCTGTAAACGCCTCTCCGCGGCGCTCTGCACATTGCTGGGCAGGTATGGAGTCAGCGGACAGCGTATCTACATCAACTTCTCGGAAAAACGCGGAAGTGAATGGGGCTGGAATTCGGATACGTTCTGACAGTTCACGCTTCCAGAAATCGAAACAGGCAGGGAATATGCTCATTCCCCTGCCTGTTTTTTGTGCAAGGTGCAATAAATATTTCAATCTTTCTGACAGGGATCGGGAATGCCGAGGATATTGAAATATTCATGTCCCCATTGACTCATGGCATCTACTATCGGCACCAGTGTTTTTCCCAAGGTCGTCAACGAATATTCCGTCTTCGGCGGAACAACAGGATACAGTTTTCGTTTGACTAGCCCATCGTTTTCCAACTCCTTCAACTGCTGACTGAGCATTTTTGCCGTTGCCTGCGGGATCGCCTTCTGAATCTCGTTGTAGCGCATCACACCGGACACATTCAGATGCCAGATGATGATCGCTTTGTATTTCCCGCCCAGAACCGCCAATGCCGCTTCAACCGGACATTGAAAAGTTAATGCTTTCTTTCTATCCATATACCGAAAAATCCTTTCATATATAAAAAAATCAATTTTTTTTAATATATCCCTTCATGCGCCAGAAGGCAAGTTTTGAATATAAAAATAATACTAACTGTTAGGATAGTATTATACATATAATATATTATGATACAAAATAGTTCATTCTTGACAAAATAAAATCAATAAATTATATTAACTGAAGCCAAATGAAAGGAGGAATTAAACATGAGCAGAAAAATTGTTGTTCTCAATGGAAGTCCGCGTCTAAACGGCAACACGGCAGCTTTAATTCGGGAATTTACCAGAGGAGCTGAAAGCAATGACAATACAGTCGTCCGTTTTGACCTTGACCGAATGAATATCCACGGCTGCAAGGGATGTCTCGCCGGAGGAAAGAATCCAGATGAGCCCTGCATTCAAAAAGACGACATGTACAAAATTTATCCGGAATACCGAACGGCTGATGTTCTGGTATTTGCTTCTCCGATGTACTACTGGGGTTTTTCCGGACAGTTGAAATGTGCTCTCGACCGCCTGTTTGCCGTCACGGAATCCGACCCGAACTGGGCGACGCCGCACAAAAAGACGGTTCTGCTGATGGCAGCTGAAGGAACCGGGAAAGAAAACGAGGCTCCGGCAGCCGGCTACTATAAATCGCTTCTCGATTTTCTCGGATGGGAAGATTTGGGCTGCCTGATCGCCGGAGGCGTCCTGAAAGTCGGGGATATTGAGGGCAGAGAATCGTTGCAGCAAGCGTTTGAACTCGGAAAATCTATTCTTTAAATGGAAGGGGATATCATGAAAGTTTTACTGGTCAATGGAAGTCCGCACAAAGACGGCTGTATTTTCACTTCACTCTCGGAAGTTGCAGGGGCATTGAAAAACAACGGCGTCGATTCCGAAATCTTATGGATCGGCAACCGGACGGTGCAAGGCTGTATTGCCTGTTGGAAATGCAGGGAAAACG
>DXVA01000435.1:0-2809 GCA_019408975.1 Lentisphaeria bacterium
AATGACGGCGGCTTATTTTCTTTATGAGAAACTGCCGAGTTCATTCCTGCCGACGGAAGACAAAGGCGCATTCATGTGCAATATAGAGCTGCCTCCGGGAGCGACGCTTGCCAGAACGGAGAGTGTGCTTGCCGAACTGCGGGAACATCTGAAAGGCGTCAAGGGCATCAAAAGCAATATCATGGTGTCCGGTTTCAGCTTCATGAACGGAAACGGCGAAAACTATGGTATGGCGATTGTCAAGCTGGACCCCTGGGATCAGCGCAAGACTCCCGAACTTCAGCTCGAAGCGATCCAGACCGAGGTGCAGAAGCGTGCGAATGAGATTTCAGCGGCACGGATCATCTGCTTCACGCCGCCCGCGATCATGGGGCTTGGCGTGACCGGCGGCGCAACTTTCATGCTGAGCGGAGACGGAGAAGTAAACCCGGCGGAACTCTCCACCACGGCGAGAAAATTTGCGCTGGACCTTTCCGCTCTTCCCGAAACGCTGTATGCGATGTCGACATACAATGCCGACACGCCGCAGCTTTATCTGGACATCGACCGCAAGAAGGCGGAGACGCTGGGAGTTTCGACGGGGACTATCTATTCCACGCTTCAAAGCAAGCTTGCATCGTTTTATATCAACGACTTCAACATCATGGGCAACACATTCTACGTCAAGATGCAGTCTACGGGGGAATACCGGGTGTCGCAGGATGACATCATGGATATTCAGATTCCGAACAGCAGCGGCGAGATGGTTCCGTTGAGTTCGCTTGCCACCCTGCGCTATATCGTCGGGCCCCAGCGCATTCAGCGTTTCAACAAATATACCTCTGCGGAAATGAATGCGCAGGCGGCGAAGGGAGTCAGCAGCAGCGTTCTCATGAATGTCATCGAGAATATGAAACTGCCGTCGAAATACCATATTGAATGGACGGGGATGAGTTATCAGGAGCGTCTGAATCAGGGGCAGATTGTGTTTCTGATGATGATGGCGATGCTGTTTGCCTATCTGTTCCTTGTGGCGCAGTATGAAAGCTGGACGATTCCCGTTCCCGTGATGCTGTCGGTCGGATTTGCCGTTCTGGGAGCTCTGCTCGGCTTGACGGTATTGAAGGAAAGTCTGAGCATTTACGCTCAGCTGGGCATGGTCATGCTGATCGGGCTCGCCGCCAAGAATGCGATTCTGATGGTGGAGTTTTCCAAACAGGAACGTGAAAGCGGGCTCTCCGTGGCGGAGGCGGCTATGAACGGAGCGAATCTGCGTTACCGCGCAGTTCTCATGACCGCATGGTCGTTCCTGTTCGGCGTGTTCCCGCTGGTGATTGCCTCCGGCGCCGGAGCCGGAAGCCGGAAAGCGATCGGCATTACGACATTTTCCGGTATGCTTCTGGCAACGCTGATCGGGATTATCTTTACGCCCGCTCTCTATGCCGTATGCCAGCGGCTCCGCGAGTGGGTGAAGGCAAAACTGCATTGGGACAGGAAAGCCTGATCGGGAAAGAAGCGGTGCAGGCGGAAAACTGTCTGCACCGGAATTCTTTGCAGGGCATATTTCTATGTATGCTTGCATCGCGGTAGTTTATTGGAAAATATTGTTTTTCATATAAAACTATGGCAAAGGGAGAGGTGGATGCCATGCGCGGTATTTTTATTGTGATTCTATGCCTGTCTTTTTCTGCGGAGCTGTTCGCCGCAAAGGTGAAAAACCGGAAAACCGGAGATACTTCTCCCGTGAAAATCACTGCTTCGTGGGAAACCGGAAACGGTGTCAGAAAGCTTTATGACACGCCTCTGGGAGCGGCTTATTCCTTTCATCTTTCCGCTCCGGCTCTTGAAAATAAATTCGGTTTCTGGGGAAATCTGCCGAAAACGGTTCAGGTCGGGAAGCGGAAGGAAGTCCGGGGGCAGGGGGATGACGCCGCCGTATGTTATCCGCTGCAGATCAGGCTCTTCAAAAACGAAACGGAGGCGGCGAAGAAGACACGCCGTTTTCTGGTGATTGAATTTTCCCTCCGCCAGTTTCCGGTGGAACAGGAAAACGGCATGGAACTGCTGCTGTTCACTTCTCCGGAACTTTTCGGTATTTCCGACCCGGCGCGCGCCAATTACTTCATCGCCCCGTTTTTTGATGTCAAGAAGGAGAAAAGAGAGTTTGACCGTCTGATTTACAGTAGAAATGATTATATGAAATCCCCGTCTTTTTTCCGGAAAACTGCAGGCGGGATACTCCTTTCGGTTTCTCCGCTGCGATACAGTCCCTTTGATTTATTCAGCTGCCGCATCATTCTGGATACATCCAACGAGGAGAGCCGCTTCTGTGCATTGAATCTGAACGGGGAAGCAATCTATATTTCCGGAAGCAGCCGTTACGATGCCATCCCCGGAGATACGATCCGTTCCGTCGGGCTGATCGTCAGCGAGCGTAAGACAAGCAGTGTCTGGGAAGTGTCGCCGCCTCGTATTACTCTGGTCGAGAAGCTGGAAGACCTGAAGGATCTGCCTGCCTTGTCGCGGGTGCCGTATCCCTATGAACGTTATCCCGTTCCTGCCGCAGACAAGATCGGAAAGAGCAAAAATCCGGATGAATTGTATTCACAGGCGCTGCGTCTTCTGAACGGCAATGGGATTCCATTGAATCTGCCGGATGCGGCGGCGCTTCTGGAAAAAGCGGAGCGGAAGAACCATATTCCCGCACGTTATCTGCTGGCGGTCTGCCACTGGCGCGGCATCGGTGTGGAAAAGGACCGGAAAAAGGCTGAAAAGTATCTCCGGCAGTGTATCAAATATGATTACGGGAAAGCTGTTGCCCTTCAAATCC
>DXVA01000435.1:2819-3356 GCA_019408975.1 Lentisphaeria bacterium
ATCAGGCTCCGGAGGGAATGACGGCGGCGCTTCTTCAGAATTACCGGACATCCTCCTTTGACAAACTGGATTTCACCCTGAACCCGAAGCTGGCATTTCTTGCGGCATACCGGCGAATGGCACAGAAAAAAGAGGCGCTGGATTATGCCGTGAAAGCAAAATACCCTCCGGCTCTTTTTCTGAGAGCCAGAGAAATTTACCGTGGGAATCCGGCTGAGGCTGAACGGCTGCTGAACTCGGAAACTGCACTTCGCCACCCGCTGTGCCGTCTGGAGTTTCTGCGGTTCAAGGCGCTTGCCGGAAAACTGGGTGCCGCCGATTTGAGAGAACTGCCGCTGGAAGTCTGGGATGTTCCGCAATTCTATCTGCTGCGTTATGCTTCGGAGCATCCGGAGGATGATTTTGTGAAGTCGTATCTGGAAACCGGCGATTTCAAAATTCTGGACAACCTGCGCGGCAAACCGGAATATCATCTGCTTTACGGTGCGGCTTCCCTGGACCGCGTAATGGACTGTTGCAATCCGGATGCCTCGCGGA
>DXVA01000436.1 GCA_019408975.1 Lentisphaeria bacterium
CGCCGCAGGCGAAATCCCCGATACCCCGCGTGCTCTGCACCGGGGTTGTTCATTTCTCGATGATTTCAAAATATTCGGAAAGCGTATTGAAACAGGTGCGTTCCATTTTTTGTTTTTGTTCATCGGAAAGTGATATCATCTGCATTCTGTCGCGGATGCGGAATGCCTTGTAATACGCTTTCAGAATATCCGCCATCTCGTCTCTGGTGAGGGAATTCTTATCCACTTTTTTCTGGTAGTCCTCTCTCAGGGCGATCTCTTTCCCGAGAATTGACATCCGGGCTCTTTTGCCGGTATTGTTGCGCCGCAGGAACCAGAGCAGACGGTAGCCTCGGCTGATCTCGGCGTAAAGCTTCTGCGCATCTTTCCGGGTAAGTTCGCCTTCTTCTTCGATCCGGTCCAGATATTTTTCGATATTTCTGCGGATCGAATCGATCTGGCGCAGCTCCGAACCGGTCAGCTGTTCCTGTTTCAAGGAGTAATTGATTGCCTGTCCCAGATTTTCCAGATGGTCACGCACATTTCGTGCGACTCTGGTGCCGCGTGCCATGTCATTCAGCTCCTGAGCGGCTTTCGAAACATTTTTCCGGCTCCTTGCCCGTTCCTGCCATGAAGTTTTGTCCGCAAATGCTGTTGCAGCCAGGAGAGCGGCAAGTGAAAAAAACAAGATTTTCAATTGATGATTCATAACGTTTTCCTGTTTTCCTGTTGACCGCGTAACATATACCCGCATCGGCTGAAAGTCAAAAAGGGCTTTGCCGCAAAACGGCATTTTCCCGATACGGATTCCTTTTGAAACCGGTAAAAACTGAATTATATTTGGTAATTTCAAACATGTCTCATGGAAAAAGTCGCTTTTCAGTATATATTACTAAAATTTATTGAAAACAGAATGATTTTAAAAATATAGAGCAAGTGGCAAGTATGGAAAAATATTATTTGGGTATTGATGTAGGGTCAACAACATTCAAGGCGGTACTGATGACTTCGGACGGCAAAGTCACCCATACCGTCTACCGGAGAACCCGTCCCGTGGAATCCGGCAAGCTGACCTGTTCCGGACGGTGCAGCAACTGCGGGTACTGCAATCTCGGGGCTCTGAAGAAGACCGTGGAGGAATTCCTCGCGGAGGCGGGGCTGACCATGAAGAATGTCGGCTGCACGGTCGTGACCGGCAGTCAGATCGTGGAAGATACCAGAAAATTCCTGAATTTCGACTTTCAGGTCAGCGAAGTTTCCGCGCATGTCGCCGGTGCGCTTCACTACTACCCGGACTGCCGCGCGATTCTGGACGTCGGCGGGCAGGACAGCAAGGCGATGATCTACAATGACGGAATGCAGATGTGGACCTCGAAGATGAGTGGCATCTGTGCCGCCGGAACCGGAGCGTTCCTCGACAGCGTGGCACTCAAACTGAATATTCCCGTCGAGGAGATGGCGGACAAAGTCAATTATGATTCCGATCTTGAATTTTCCAGCGTCTGCGCCGTTTTGAGCGCAACCTCCATCAATAAGTTCAAGAACCGCTATCCGCTCGGTCAGATTGTCGCCGGAGCCTGCCGCGCCCAGGCGAGAACCATTATTTCCGGCGTCGGGGAACTGCTGTTCCATTATGACGGCGATGTGGTGTTTCAGGGAGGAGTCGCCTCCAATCGCGCTGTCGCCTATTATCTGCGCGAAATTACCGGAAACAATATCATCATACCCGAATTTCACCGTGTCATGGGAGCGCTCGGCGCCGCATGTCTTGCAAGAAAATATGCATCGCTGAAAGACAGGCTGATCAAACGGAAGCTGGAGTATGCGCCGGTGCCGCTGAAATCGGTTCAGATGCGCGCGAATTCCACAAGAAGGGAGTTCTTCTCCAAATCCAGCAAAATGCCTACGGTCTGGCGGAATCTCTTCTTCCCGACCGAGATATTGAATGCGCTGGGCGTCCGGATGCTGACCCTTGAGACATACGCCGCCTTGTTTGCGCGCAACTCGAAGCGAACCAAAAAAGCGCTTGATGTGGCAGCCTATAAAGGTTTTGCCGCGGAAACCTGCTCTTTCCTGCGTGTTCTTGAGGGAAGCGATCTTCCGAGACCGGATTTCGGAGTTTCCACCTCACAGCCCTGCCAGCAGGGGGAGCGTATCTTTCAGGATCTGGCACGGCAGTATGATTTTACCGACCGTTTCTATTCGCTTCATACTCCGGTCAGCATGAACGACGACAATGCCGTGGAGACGATTGCCGAGGGGCTTGAAACCGCGGTTCGCAAAATGGAAAAGGCGCTCGGTCTCAAAATGGATCCCGGCAAATTGTCCGAAGCCTGCGATCTTTCCAATCAGGCGGCGGCGATTTCCAAAAAATGCAACGGCCTGCGCTGGTCCAGCCCGCCGCTGATCCGCGGCGCGGAAGGCGTCTACAATGCGATTCTCTTTTCCCAGTTGTGGGGTAAAAAGGATTTGATTGATATTCAGCAGCAGTTCTATAATGAGCTGCTGGAACGCAAGGAGTGGGCGGAACAGCGTTATTCCATCGAGGACACGCACCGCATTCTCTGGCTCCATCTGCCGCCGTTCTACGATACGAAAATTCTGGATTATATCGAGGACACCTGCAATGCTCCGATCGTCTTCGAGGAAGTGAACTTTGTCGACTGGATCGATTTGAATCCCGACGAACCCTATCGCTCTCTTGCAAGAAAGCTTCTGACCGTCGGCTATCTGGACCCGAAACTCCGCGTCAACTATATCAGCCAGAACGCCGCTGCGGCAAAGCTCAACGGATGCATTCTCTACAATCACGGATTCGGGCGCTGTTCGCTTTCCGACAGCTGTTTTGCAAAACATCTGCGCGAGGAACTTCGCAAAGTCAATCTGCCTCTGCTGACTCTTGACGGCGACTGCATGGACCCGACGACTGACCCGTGCAGCACTTTCACGAAGATCAGCGCCTTTATCGAGGCTCTGAACAGCAAGAAATACGGGAATATCTTCGGTCCCGTGGCAAAATAAATCTTGCATGCGGCAGAAATCGTGTTAGAGTAACGGGGAAAGATGCGTGATGTGTCTTTTCCTGAATTGCAATTTGGAGAAATATGCCATGTTCAAAAGTAAAGATGATTGTTCTCTTGAGGTCCGCAACTGTGTGCGCGGCGGAGTCGGCGATGCGAATTTCAATCACATCTGGAAGAAAGGCGCGGAGCTGAACCCGAATATGCGCCTTTATGCCAGAATCGTATTGAAGCCGGGCGACTCCATCGGATATCATGTGCATGAGGGTGAGGATGAACTGTATTATATTCTCGCCGGACGCGCTGAAACCAATGACAACGGCACCGTCAGGGAACTGGTTCCCGGC
>DXVA01000437.1 GCA_019408975.1 Lentisphaeria bacterium
CTGCTGGTATGCTCTGTCACGTTCTGCGGAACAGGCATGGCGGAGAGATCCTTCTCTCGGTTTCGGCTGGGCGGGGAAACTGGATTTTCCTTATGCGGGGATTCCGCTGGCTGTCGGATTGCTGCTGCTTGTGCCGTATCTGAACCGTTCTCTGCGGGCACGCTGGACGGGAAAACTGTCCGCCTTGAGCGGGCTTCTTGTCCTGGGGTTTGCCGAAGGCATGCTGATCTGGTATTTTTACAGCCGGACGATGATTACAGATGTCCCGCAGGCGCGCAGTTTTGCCTTTTTCCTGCCGGTTTCGCTGTTCGCGGCATTCTTCATACTCTGGTTCTGCCCGAAACAGCCGCGCGAAAAATACCAGGTGTTGACTCTGGCGACCCTTGATGAACCGATCCTTGCGCAGAAACAGGTGCCGGGCGGGGAGCAGGAGAAAGAGTGAAGACGGAGATGAAACATTGGACTGCCGGAAACGTTTTTGTACGCAGAGACGACACCCTGCTGAGTTTCGGGAACAGTTTCTATACCCGGACGATTGATCTGTCCGGCGGTTTCCCTCGCACCGTTTCGCTGAAAAGCGGGGAAATGGAGTGGGCGGCGGAAAACAAAAAAGGGTGCGACTGCTCCTTTTTCGGCATCAATATGCCCGGGCGCGGCAGGACGGATTACCGTCTGAAAGGGGAGGTGGAGGCTGTTTACCGGGGAAATCCGCAGTTTGACGCGCCGCATGTCGAACTTACGATCTGTTTTGAAGAAAAGGTTCAGCAGGCGGAATTTACTCGGACGTTTTATATTTATCCGGAACTTCCCGCCTGTTCCGTGCGCAACAGCCTGGTCAGCCAGGTGATTCCCGGCTGTTACTGGTCGCATCGGCGGGGATTGTCCGTTCCTTCCAGCCGTTTCCCCGCAGCGTTTCAGGAAAGTTGCGCCGATTCCCTGCGCCTGG
This sequence comes from Lentisphaeria bacterium, assembly GCA_019408975.1. Taxonomy (GTDB): domain Bacteria; phylum Verrucomicrobiota; class Lentisphaeria; order Victivallales; family UBA1829; genus UBA11452. Next base: position 947 of record DXVA01000437.1, read on the forward strand.
CTTCCGGAGCTGTGCCGGTGCGCAGCGTGGAATTCCGCGGCAGGACAGATTATCACAATGAACCGGTGGCGGAGCATCCGCTTCTGCATATGGACGGGCGCTGTTCCGGCAATCTGATTTATTTTTCCGGTCTTTCGGGGAAAACACTGCTTTGTCTTCAGGAGGCGCCGCCAAGTTCCGAGCGCCGGGATTTTGAAACGTATGACTTCCGTCTGGAGGACGGCGAATTCTATTCCTGCTGCTGGGGGATTGCGCCGGAAGACCTTGTCCCCGGGCGGGCTGTGACCGGATACCGCCATACCATGCTGTTCTGTCCCGCCGGGGAAGAGCCGGAACGGATTCTGCACCGGTATCTGGCGGAGCGCTTTCCCATGCGGAGCGAAGAGGCGGCGGTATTGGTCAATCCGTGGGGATGCGGCAGGTTTCCTGAACTGGTTTCCGCGGATTTTCTCCAGGAGGAGATTCGCGCCGCGGAAGAAATCGGTGCAGAGGTTTACCAGATTGACGACTCGTGGCAGAACGGGAACGGACTCAGCGAACTGACGGACAACAACCGGGCTGTGGATCGCGATTTCTGGTCTGTTTCCCCGAAGCATTTCCCCGAAGGATTTGAAATACTGTGCAACAGGCCCGGCAGTGTGAAGCTCGGGCTCTGGTGTGCGCCCTCGTTCACCGGTGCGTACCGGGACTGGGAAGTTTTTGCCGACATGCTGATCGATTACCATCGGCGTTACGGTTTCGTCACGGTGAAAGTGGATGGTGTGCGGATGCAGAGCACTGTCTCGGAGGAGCGTCTGGAGGCTCTGCTCCGCAAGGTGCGCAGTGAAACCGGAGGCGGCGTGTACTTCAATCTCGACACGACCAACGGGCAGCGGCCGGGGTATTTCCTGTTTCTGGAATACGGCTGCATTTTTCTTGAAAACCGTTATGTTAACACAGAAGGCGTCATCGGCTACCATCCGGAGAAAACACTGCGCAATCTCTGGCTTTTGAGCCGTTATGTCCGCACGCAGTCTTTGCAGATAGAGATTCCCGCTCCCGACGATATTCCGGAGGGGATGGTGTTCCGGCGTGACCCGCGCGAGTATGATTTTGAATACTGGTGTGCCGTGGCATTGTTTGCCAATATGCTGATCTGGACTGCTCCGTCCCGTCTTTCCCCGGAAAGCAAAGCGGTTTTGCGGAAAATGGCTGCACTTCAGAAAACGATTCGCCCGGAGCTGTTTTCCGGTATGATCCGCCCTGTTCTGAACTGCCCGGACGGCAGAAGCCTGACCGGGTTTGCATCGGATGCCGGATACCGGCTGATTTTCCGGGAGGCCGGCTGTAAGGAAGACTCGGTGGAGATGCCGTCTGCCGTCGGGCGCATCCTCTCGGGACAGGGTGTGCTGCGGGGCAGGTGTCTGACCCTGCCCGCCGGCGGTTATTGTCTTTGGAAAGCATGAAACATAATGAAAAAGGAGGCTGCAAGATGTCGAAAATCAAATTTACAGGAATCATGCCTGCACTCGTCACTCCGCTGGAGAAAAGCGGAAAAATCAGAATTGCCGCTGTCAACAGCCTGGTTGACGATCAGCTCAAGGCGGGAGTTGACGGTTTTTACGTTCTGGGGGGAACCGGGGAGGGGGTGCTCCTGAATACGGAACAGAGAAAAGCCATGGCGGAAGCAGTGATCAGTGCCAACGCAGGACGCGGCAAGGTCATTGTCCATACCGGATCAATTCACGGACGTGAAACTCTGGAGCTGACCCGTCATGCCACGGATGTCGGAGCGGACGGCATATCCTCGGTGCTCCCGTCGATTTATTTCGGATATACGATGGAGGAGATGACGGGATTTTATAAGGATATTGCTTCAAATACGCACCTGCCCGTTCTGGTCTATGCCAATCATGCAGGTGGCGGAGTCGACATCAACCGGATGGTGGAGGAACTGTTGGATGTGGAGAATATCGTCGGCGCCAAAGATACACGCGGCAATTATTACAGGATGTGGGAACTCAAACAGCTGAACGGAGGCGATGTCAACGTCATCAACGGTCCCGACGAATCTCTGCTCTGCGGCCTCATGACGGGCGCGGACGGCGGGATTGGCGCAACCTACAACCTGATGCCGGAACTGTTTGTCGAACTTTTCACGGCGTTTCAGGAAAGGGACTTGAAACATGCCGGAGAGACGCAGCGGCGCCTGAACAGGATCATCAGTGTTCTCATACGCTGGGCGGACGGCAATATTATCCGTGCAATCAAAGAATCTCTGCGTCTGAGCGGCTATGATGTCGGCTGTGCGGTTTATCCCGCATTGGAATATTCCCGGGAAAAACTTGCCGCGTTCAAACGTGAAATGGAGGCAGCCGGTTACGTCTATCCCGGTTGACCGC
>DXVA01000438.1 GCA_019408975.1 Lentisphaeria bacterium
AAGGAGTTCTTTTCCACTCCGACTAGCTCCTGTCACCTATACATGGTATCTTTCCGTTCATTTGTTTTTCAGTCCGATGCCCTTGAAATTCCGGTCGCCGCGCCGGATGGCGGCGTTGTCGGCCTCGACCGCCTCGCGGTAGTCGGGGCGCTGCCGTTCCTTTTCCTTGCAGGCCATGCAAATGACGTCCTCGTTGAACATGCTCATGATTCTGACCGTCAGCGGAGCCCCGCAACGGTCGCAGCGGGTCTTGGTGAAAAATGAATCGCGCATTTTTCCGTTCCTTTCTTTGGTTTGCCGGAACCCGGCGAACCGGGTGCCGATTGGGTTTCAGTATTTGAGGGTGAGGCTTTCGCCCCGCGAGTGGATCGCCGCGATGCACTGGTCGCAAAGGTGACCGAGGTCGGTCTCCTCCCGAAGGTCGCTTTCGGGGAAAAGGTCCTCGCACCAGGTGCAGAGGTGCCAGGCGTCGCCGCTCTCGTCGGTGATTTCAATTTCCCGTTCTTCGGCCTTCGCCTGGGTCGCCATCTTGGTGGCGCAGTCCATGCAGATGTTTTCCTGCCCGTCAACCGTCAGAAGGATGTCCTCGGTCGGCCTGCCGCAAATCGCGCAAATCGTGTTTTCCATTTTTGCCTCCGTTGTTCGGCGTTTTTTCTCGCGTTCCGGGCGGTCTCGGACCGCCCCCGTTTACAGTGACATAATATGCCGCTTATTTCCCTGATATCCAGTAATTTCCGAAAGGTTTTTCGATAATAAAGCGTTTATATTCAACTATTTGTGGATTTTAGGACTTGACTTCCCGGAATAGCGCGATATGCCCCTCCGGACAGCGGGGAATCGGGATTTTTCGGCACTTGAAAAATCCCCGATTTGCGGCACGGGGAAATTCCGCACGCCGGTGAAAAGTCAAGTCCGGAATCGGACTATTTTCGATTTATTTTCCGCAGCATGGGAAAAAGCGAAGTCAAGTCAAAATATGGGAAAATAGAGGAAAATCTGCAAAATTTATTATGGGGCTCCGCACTCGGCTGCCCGATATGAAATACGCCCACGTTTGGCCGGACTCGGCCCGTGGCGCGATTATGCTATGCGGCCAGCATCGGCCTGGAGGTGGGGCCGACCTGACCGCCGCGACAGAGCCGTATGCGGGCGAACAAAGCCCGCACGTGAGGCGGGCTGTTTATGAATAAACGGGGGCTCTGCCGCCCCCGTTGGTCTCATCAGTCGTCATTTTCGTCTCTGACGATGTCGAACTTGAAAGCCCCGTCGAACTCACTGGTTGAGCACAAAGCATGTAAATCAATCACGTTTTGGCAACGACTTTTCACCAAATCAATCACATTTTGGCAACGACTATGCAATATTGCTTTTGTTTATTCAAATCTCTTGACTGTTTCGTAAAACAGGGTATCCAATGGCTTCCATGAGGTCTGTCCGGTCGAAAAACCGGAAATCTCATGCAAGAGATTTTCTCTTTCTTTCGTGAAGAAGTCTGATAAAATTTCCGGGAGGGGAATGCGGCTTTTTTCATTAGATTGAGCCTTGATTTGCTGCAGCCGGGAGATTTCGTCAAGAATTTCAGCAGACACATATTCCGGCCTCAACAGTTCGACAAACGGTGTCGGCGGCATGGATTTCGTTTTGGCTGTCCACATGGCAGCAAGAAGACCTCTCAGCGCATAAAAAAGTTTTTTGACGGCAATGGTCCCGTCCTGCTGCCGATCCTCAAGAGCCTTGGCGGACAGGGCCAGATAATGATGCACCGTCCGGATCGGATTGAAATAGACCGGGATCAGACTCCGCATTTCATCGGTGAATTTCGGGTCGGCATAATAGATGACCGGACTGCCGAGCCATTCGTTCAGCGAAGGATTGCACCCGGCAAAAAGGCGCAGTGTTTTCCGGAGTTCCCAGGCGGAAACATCCAATTCGTCGGGCAGCATGGCGTTAAAGGTATCCGAGAGTTTGGTATCCAAAGACCAGTACCATGTTTCCGGTTTGACGTAGATCACCCGGACGTCGTAATCGCTGTCCGGAGATGCAAAGCCCCAGGCGCGACTGCCGGACTCGGCGGCAAAAAGAATCTTGAAATCCTGCTCCCGCTCCAATTCATGCAGGACGGCGACAATTTTATCATGCATGATCGGCCTCCCATTTTTCCGTGATGGAAAGAAGAAGATGGTTCACGATATCCATATCCGCGGTTTCCGGCAATGCCGATCCCTTTTGCACGGATTGCAGTTCGTCGGAAAGAACGGCGACTTTGGCCAGCAGTTCATCATAAGTGAATTTCCCAGCGCGGATCGCCATCAGTTCCTGCAACTTTTCGCCGGAAAAACGGATCAGCGGCTCTCCGAACCTCATGATGTTCAATCCCGAATACAGCAGTCGGAACGTGTGCATCAGGTTCTTGGCATCGTAATCCATTTCGCCGGATTCCTGACTGCGCCAGCGCGCATCGTTGCGACGCCTGCGCCAGTCCCAATACTGCCGATGCTCCGATTTCGCTTTTTCGAACGCATTCTTGTTGAACAGCATCAAGCCGATGAACCGGGTCCTCTCATCCTCCTTCGGAATACTCTCGCAAACCAGCATCCCGTTGCGGAATACCCCTTTCGCCTGAGTCCCGTAATCGTATAACCGGTATAACTCCGAGGCGTTTTCCACTGCGGAAACATGACAGTGCCTCAAATCGATCCCCGCATCTGCCAATGTCAGCGGCCGCCCCGGCATGCCTGACGCATTCGGGAGCAGTACCCGGCAGAAACCTTCTTCCGTGGGCGGTTCTTCCGGCTGAGGATTGTGGACCCGTTTGTTGCAGCCTCTTGCTTTTTTGATCTGTGACATGGCGTATTCACAGTAGGTTTTGCTTGCCTGACGGGAAATGAAGATCCGCCGTTGCTCCTGCAGCATCTGCCAGTACACGGTCGTTTTCAGAATGCAGTCCGGCGGCAGGAAAAGGGAATCCAGAATGTTCGGATTCGCACCGGCCGCCAGCTCCAGATAGTTCTTCAGCGCATAGAAACGATTGTCGTTCCCTGCATCAGCGATCTGTCTGACCGGATCTCCGATGGCAAGATAGTGACGCTGCTCCATCATGAATACACCGATGGTGTCGCGGTCGCTTTCCGGGGTATTGGTCCCGTAAGCATAACTCCCCCAGATGCCACGGAAAATCACGCGGTCTGAAGTCGGGGAGAGCAGTTTCTCAAAAGATATCTCATCCATTTTCCACCTGCAGTCTTTGTGCCTGCCGCCGGACCAGGCTGGCGGTCTGTTCCTGCATTTCCTGCGGAAGGAATGACGCCTGGAGTGCAGTCGGCAAT
>DXVA01000439.1 GCA_019408975.1 Lentisphaeria bacterium
GAATAAGCTGGTCGCCGCAGGCGAAATCCCCGATACCCCGCGTGCCCTGCACCGGGGTTGTTCATTTGTTCTCGTCACTCTCCGCTTTCTTTTCCGGTTTCGGTGCGAAATATTCTTTCAGAAGCAGAAGCCCGCAGATTGCCGCGAATGCCGGGAAAACCCATTTTGCATGGATGTGACCGGGGAACAGGAACTGCGCACCGACTGCTCCCAGTGCGATTATGAAGACGATCCAGTAACACATCCGTTCCGTAATTTTTTTTGATTTTATCAATGCCGCCAGCAGAAAAAGAAAAACGGCTCCGATTGTAATAACAGCGATTTTGTGCATGGCAATAACCTCTTTTCATCATAAAAACTTAAAGAACAGCAAAAAAACGGAAAGGACGCAAAAGACAAAAAGAATGTGATGGAGTCAGTTTTTATGTTCTGTTCCGGTTTTTCTGCAACCTGATCAATATACCTTGCCGCGTAGATTTTGCAATGATCTCCAACTCCCTCGGATATTCTTTTTCATGAAAAGAAATCAAACATCTTCTCGCCCTCTCGCCCTCTCGCAATCTTCAAAACTCAGGGCAGGGGCGGTATGTTTCCTGCCGAGGTTTTTCCTCCAGCGGCGGCAGTTGAACTTTTGCCGGAAACTGGTTGCGGAAACTGCGAGGCGAGGTTCCGGTTTTCCGTTTGAAATAGTTGGAAAAGTAATACTGGTCCGAAAAAGAGAGCTGGGCTGCAATTTCCTTGACGGAAAGCTTGGAATAAAGCAGCAGACGCTTCGCCATTTCGATCTTCTTGTTCATCAGGTATTCATAAGGCGTCGTATTGAACGCATGACGGAACGAGCGGATGAGGTGAGCCTCCGAAAATCCCTGTTTCCCTGCATACTCCTCCAGATTGAAACCGTCCTCCAGAGCTTCGTCCAGTGCTCTTTTCAACTGCTCGACTTCCGGCGGCAATTTTGTGTGCATTCCGTAGACGATGCGCGCAGCCTCCTCCACAAACTGATGAAAGATCAGCGCCGCCTGCTGATTGGAATCAGGCGAGTTGTGGTTGACCGTGAACATTGCCTCGAAATGTTTCTTCAGCCCGGGACATTCCGGGATGTAATAAACTTCCTCCAGACGGTATGCTTTGAGGAGATAATGCATCATGTCGCCGCTGATGACGAAGAAGAGCTTCTGCCAGGGATCATTGCGGTCCGGCCAGTAGGTGTGCGTGCTGTATTGAGAAAGCACGTAAACACTGTCTTTCACGGGATGATAGGAATGCCCGTTGATCTCAAGCCCGCCGGCTCCGGAGCTGACATATTCAACGGTGCAGAGCTCATAATTCTTGCGTGTAATGCTCCCCGTGCGGCTGTTTGCCACGGCTTCCGTTGCGGCGAACAGCTGAAACGGGAATGGTGTTTCCCGCCCTGTTTCAAGAGTTGTTTCAGTCAAGATTACTCATCCTTTGTTGTATTTTATTCATGGATTTTATTGTGATAAATCAATCTTTTTATTTGATGTTTCCCATTAAAATACTACATTATATCATGGAAGCGGAAAAAAGCAATCAAATAACTAACCTATCAAAGGAGTTTTTTGGAAATGGAAACATTGAAAGTGGGTCTTATCGCGACCGGCGGACGCGGTCACAACGGATGGCAGGCGCATCAGCCTGAAAAGGGTGTCACGATCGTTGCCGGTGCGGATATTGCACCGAAAGCCAGAGAGGAATTCAAGGAGAAATTCCCGGAAGCCAGGATCTTCGAGGATTACCGGGAACTGCTGAAAATGGATGAAATCGGCGCGGTTTTCATTTCCACGCCCGACTATCTCCATGAAGAAATGGCGATCGACGCTCTGAAAGCGGGCAAGGCGATTTATCTTGAGAAGCCGATGGCGATTACGATCGAAGGCTGCGACCGCATCCTCAGGACTGCGATGGAAACCGGCTCCAAGCTGTTCATCGGGCACAATATGCGCCACTTCCCCGTTGTCCTCAAGATGAGAGAGATCATTCAGTCCGGCATTATCGGCGATGTCCAGATCGGCTGGACAAGACACTTCATCGGTTACGGAGGTGACGCCTATTTCCGTGACTGGCACTCCGAACAGCGTTACTCCAACGGGCTTCTTCTGCAGAAGGGCGCACATGACATCGACGTCATGCACTGGCTGATGGGAACCTATACAAAATCCGTTGTCGGCATGGGTATGCTCTCCGTTTATGACAAGTGCGGCAGGCGTTCCCCGGAAACGCCCGGATGCGCAAAATGGGAACCTGCCCAGTATCCGCCGCTTGAACAGACCGGATTCTCCCCGATCATCGACGTGGAAGATCACAACATGATCATGATGCAGATGGAGAATGGCGCTCAGGCGACTTATCTTCAGTGCCACTATGCGCCGGATGCCGAACGCAACTACACTTTCATCGGCACCAGGGGCAGAGTCGAAAACATCGGTGACAGCGGCGACTGCTATGTTCATGTCTGGACCCGCCGCGGACCGCGTTCCACGCCGGATATCATTTACCACATCAAGCCGGCGGTCGGCGGACACGGCGGCGCGGATGGCCCGATCGTGGACAATTTTCTTGACTTTGTCATGCACGGAGCCAAGACGAATACATCCCCGATTGCCGCGCGCAACTCTGTCGCAACCGGTGTTCTCGGACACTATTCGATGCGTCACGGCTGCAACCGTCAGGACATCCCGCAGCTTCCGAAGGAGCTCATCGAATACTTTGAAAACAATCAGGTGAAGAAATAAGTTTCTGATTCTGTTGTGATCAAGTCGGACGCCCCTGCCGCTGGTATCTACCAGTTGCAGGGGTTGTTTTTTTCATCAAATGAACTGACTTGGAACAGAGCACATGGGGTACCGTGAGATTTCACCTGCGGTTTTAGTTGCAAATCACAGGAGTATTCGATATATTCTTTAACCGTGAAAAGAGGAATGCTGATGAAATGTTCAACGGACGAATGGAATCATGTGGTAAGACTTGCCGTTCTCCTTTCCGAAGCGGCTGACTGCGATTCCGAAAAGTCTGCCAGACGCAGATATTTTTCTTTTTTGAGAGCGTTACTGAAAAAATACGGTGATGATGCAGACATTCTGGCATCAATAGCAGATTTCTATATATATGACCGTCCAGCCGTATCGCTCTTAAAAAAAGCTTATGCCTGTGCATTGAAAAATGGTGACAGAAAGAATCTTACATTCATTTCAGCTTCATTGGCATCCCGCTTGATCTGTTCCGGCAATTTCAACATCCAAGATGGAGCTTGCTGGCTGAAACGCTTGCGGAAGAATCTCCTGATTTATCC
>DXVA01000044.1 GCA_019408975.1 Lentisphaeria bacterium
ATCGTGAATTTCAACTTCGGATGCCGCTGTTTCAGCAGGGCAACAGTCTCAAGCATCGGGAAAAGCAGGCGCTTCGTTTCGCTCCGGCGGCTCCCGGGAAGCAGGAGAAGCCGGTTCGGATCGCGTGCGAGAGCCGGATCACGGCGCTCCTGCACAATCTCCACAAGAGGATGCCCGACGAACTCCACATCCAGCCCGCTGCCTTTGTAAACATCCACCTCAAACGGAAAAATAACCATCATTTTCGTGCAATAATGCGCGAGTTTCGGAATATTCGATTTCCGCCAGACCCACACCTGAGGGCTGATATACCAGACCACCGGAATCCCCGCTTTCTTCAGGCGTTTCGCAAAACGGATATTGAATCCCGGATAATCAATCAGCACGACGGCGTCCGGACGCTGTTTTTTCGCCTCGCGGACCAGATAAAGCATGATACGGATGAACTTGAAAATGGAGCCGAGCACTTCGATCAGCCCGATCACGCCCAGTTCGGAGGAATCGACAAGAATATCGACCCCTGCGCTCTTCATTTTCACTCCGCCCATGCCCGCAATTTTCGCCTGCGGGCGAACTTTCCGGATATCCTGTGCAAGCCGCGCTCCATAAAGATCACCGGACGACTCCCCGGCGATGATCCAGATCAGCGGGGCTGTTTTGCTGTGTTCCATCATATTTTCCGTTTCCTGATTTTTAAGGGGAGACACCCATCAGCGTTTTTTACGTTTTTTCTTAGGCGGAGTGTAGTTGCTGCCGCGGCCTGACGGAGTGCGGAAACCGGGCATTCCCATCGCAAGCGGAGCCGCACCGGACATCATGCGCCCAAGCAATCCGGTGCGCTTCATCATGTTCTTCATCATCAGAAACTGTTTCACAAGGCGGTTGACCTCCTCGACGGGGCGTCCGCAGCCTTTGGCAATACGGCGTTTACGCATATTGTCGATCAGCTCCGCATTCGCGCGTTCGGCTTTTGTCATGGAGCAGATGATCGCCTCCATCCCTTTGAACTGTTTCGGGTCAAGCTCGGACATTCCGGCAAGTTTATCGCCGCCCGGAAGGAACTTGAGGATATTTTCAATACCGCCCAGACGGGACATCTGGCGGAGCTGGGAGAGAAAGTCATTCAAATCGAATTCATTTCTCTTGAGCTTCTCCTGAAGCTTTTCCGCCTCTTCCTTGTCGATCTCCTCGGCAGCCTTTTCCACGAGGGAGACAATATCGCCCATGCCGAGAATCCGGGATGCCATACGGTCCGGATGGAATACGTCGAGGTTTTCGATTTTTTCCCCGATACCGACGAACTTGATGGGACATCCCGTAACCCTGCGGATCGAGAATGCCGCACCGCCGCGCGCATCGCCGTCGAGTTTCGTAAGAACCACGCCGGTAAGCTGGAGCGCGTCATTGAAGTGTTTTGCCACAGAAACCGCCTGCTGTCCGAGCGCGGCATCCGCGACAAGAAGAATTTCCGCCGCCTTCGTGACCTGCCGCAGACGGATCAGCTCCTGAACCATCTGCGTGTCGATCTGAAGCCTGCCAGCGGTATCAAGGATCAGGTAATCCACAAAATTGCGGCGCGCCTCGGCAATCGCATTCTGCGCGATAAGCGTCACATCGGGATTGCCGCGTTCGGCATAAACCGGAACTCCGATCTCTTTACCGAGAATTTCCAGCTGGTCAATGGCGGCAGGGCGGTAAACGTCGCACGCGACCATCATCACCTTTTTATTGCGTTTCTTGAGACTGAGCGCAAGTTTGGCGCTGGTCGTGGTCTTGCCGCTTCCGTGAAGGCCGACCATCATGATGATGTTCGGAGACTGCCCGTCCGCAAGCGGCGCCTCGGAACTGCCCATGAACTCCACCAGTTTATCATAAACGATCTTGACCGCCTGCTGTCCGGGCGTAACACTGCGGAGAACCGCCTCGCCGAGGCATTCCGAGGAAACGGTACTGACAAATTCATCGGCGATCTCGATATTGACGTCCGCTTCCAGCAGGGCGTCGCGGATATCGTTCATTGCCGGAGCGATATTTGACTCTGAAATCACCGCCTGTCCGCGCAGTTTTTTCAGGGCGTCCTGTAATTTGTTTGTAAGATTATCAAACATCTTTATTGTTCTCCATGTAAAATATGCTATATTACAATACACCGTAAAACAGAATTAACCAGTTATTATGGCATTTTACGGCAAAATTTCAACCATTGAAGCCATATTTGAAAGGTAAAAAATGAGAAGTGACATCATGAAGAGCGGCGTCGAGAGAGCTCCGCACAGAGCTTTGTTCAGAGCGACGGGTCTGAAAAAAAGAGATTTTTCCAAGCCTTTCATCGGCGTATGCAACTCCTACTCCGCAGTTGTCCCCGGGCACTGCCACCTCAACAAGGTCGGCAAATATATCTGCGACGAAATCCGCAAAGCGGGCGGCGTCCCCTTTGAATTCAACACCATCGCCATCTGCGACGGCATCGCCATGGGGCATCAGGGAATGAAATTCTCCCTCCCCAGCCGCGAACTCATTGCCGACTGCGTGGAATCCATGGCGACGGCACATCCGTTCGATGCCATGATCTGCATTCCGAACTGCGATAAAGTCGTTCCCGGAATGCTCATGGGCGCAATGCGCGTCAACATCCCGACCATCTTCGCATCCGGCGGCCCGATGGAAGCGGGAAAACTCTCCGACGGCACCGCCTGCGACCTCATCTCGATCTTCGAGGGCATCGGCAAAATGAAAGTCGGGCAGCTCGACCAGAAGGGACTCGACGAACTCGAAAAGAAAGCCTGCCCGACCTGCGGCTCCTGTTCCGGCATGTTCACGGCCAACTCCATGAACTGCCTCTGCGAAGCGCTCGGACTCGCCCTGCCCGGCAACGGCACCATCGTCGCCACCAGCCATGACCGCAGGAAACTCTGGAAAGCCGCCGCAAAACGCGTCGTCGAAATGGCAAAAGAAAACGGTCCTCTCCCGCGCGACATCGCGGACACCGACGCTTTCCACAACGCACTGACTCTTGATATGGCGATGGGCGGAAGTTCCAACACCATCCTGCATACGCTCGCAGTCGCACGCGAGGCTGGAATCAAGCTCGACCTTGCCAAAATCGACAAGATCAGCAAGAGCACGCCGCATATCTGCAAAGTCTCTCCGTCCTGCAACTACCATATCGAAGACGTCCACCGCGTCGGCGGAATCATGGCGATCATCAAGGAAGTCATCAAACAGAAAGGCGTCTTCTTCAACCCTGACAAAATGACCGTTTCCGGCAAGACCATCGGCGAACTTGTCGCCGCTGCGGCAGATGCGGACGGCACCGTGATCCATACCATCGACAATCCTTACAGCAAATCCGGCGGGCTTTCCATTCTGTTCGGCAATCTTGCGGAAAAAGGCTGTGTCGTCAAAACCGCCGGCGTTTCACCGAAGATGCTCAAACACAAAGGTCCCGCAGTAGTCTTTGAAAGCGAGGAAGACGCAGGAATCGGCATCCTTGCCGGAAAAGTCAAAGAAGGCGACGTTGTCGTGATCCGTTATGAAGGACCGAAGGGCGGCCCCGGAATGCAGGAAATGCTTGCGCCGACCAGTTACATCATGGGGCGCGGGCTCGGCGAAAAAGTCGCGCTGGTCACGGACGGACGGTTCAGCGGCGGCACGCGCGGCGCCTGTATCGGGCACGTCAGCCCCGAAGCAGCCGCAGGCGGAACCATCGCGCTGATTGAAGACGGTGATATGATTGAGATCGACATTCCCGCCAGAAAGATCACTCTCGACGTTCCGGAAAAGGAGCTTGCCAAACGCAAAGCAGCATGGAAGCCGCGCAAACCCGTGACAACGTCTTCCTGGCTCAGGAAATATGCGCTTCTGGCAACCAGCGCCGACACCGGCGCCGTTCTCAGAACTGATCTTGATTAAAAGCGGAAGGCATGGAAAACTTTTCCAGAAAGTTTTTTCATGCCTTCTTTTCCCCGCATTTTCTCCGGTTGCTTTTCCGCATCCGGCAAAACTGTTTCCAGATTGCCCGTTTTTTATTCAGGATTCTTTCATGCCCTTCGAGGAACAACGCATTGTAGAAAGTGTCATCGGGCCCGAAGCCGACGGGCTCAGGCTTGACCAGTTTCTCCGGACACGGTTCACCTACCGTTCGCGCAACGAGTGGCAGGAGGCGATCCGGCGCGGGGAACTCAAAATCAACGGCCGTAAAATCCGCGCGTCCAAGATTCTGCGCGCCGGCGACAAACTCTCTTTCGATCCGGGAAAAATCGAGGAACCGGAAATCAGTACGGACTGGTCTTTGATTCATGAAGCGGAACGGTATCTGGTCATCAACAAACCCGGACAGCTCCCGGCACATCCCTCCGGGCGTTTTTTCAAACATACGTTATGGTATCTCCTCCGTGAAAAATACGGGGAACTTCATATCGTAAACCGCCTCGACCGCGAAACGTCCGGCATTACGATCGCCGCAAAGGATGCAGATGCCGCAAAAACTCTTTCCGGGCTGTTCGCGGACCGCAGAACCGTAAAAAAATACATTGCGTTCGTACATGGAAAATTCCCGGAAACACTGATTGCGGACGGCTTTCTTTCCGATGACAGGAAATCCGAAATTCGTAAAAAACGGCGTTTTTCCGGAAAGGAAAGTTACGGCTCCGAACATGTGCTGACGGAATTCCGCCTGCTCGGAACGGATGGGGAATTGAGCGCCGTGGAGGCGATCCCGAAAACCGGGCGCCTGCACCAGATCCGTGCGACTCTCTGTTCGCTCGGGTATCCCATGGCGGGGGACAAACTTTACGGCCCGGACGACACGATTTACCTGCGTTACATTGAATCAGGAATGACGGAAGCCGATTTTGCAAAGCTTCTGACCGGGCGTCAGGCGCTCCATGCTTCGGAACTTTCATTCACCTGTCCGTTTGCAAAAAGTGAAATTATTTTCAAAGCTCCCCTTCCAAATGACTTATCGGGGTTGTATTGTCGCTGTGTTGGTGTTATAATATGACATTATGAAAAATTCAGTCAAAACATTCTTTGTATTATTGGCGGCCGCCGGAATGACGGCTGTGTTGCCCTCCTGCGCCTATAAGGAGATGGAGACCAACATGGCGAATCTCGCAAAACTCCGTGTCGGCATGGATAAGGAACAGGTATTGAAGATCATGGGACCGCCCGTTGCAGGTGAAGCTTACTGCAGCGACAAGGTTTTTTATTATTATACCAATCAGAGGTGGATGGACGGGCTCGTCACACGCGACGAATGCACTCCGGTCGCCTTTGACGACTACGGCAAGGTCATCGGCTGGGGGCCTGCCTTCAATACCGGGGTCTATGATACCAGCAGAATCAGATAACAGGCATCACTAAAATAAAAAACAGCAGGCTTGTCATGAAAAAAATTTATATTTCTTTTCTGATCGTCTTCGTCGTTCTCGCCGCAATCTTCACGATTTTCAAAAACATGACTTCCGGTGTCATCAACACCGCTTTGATCGCCGTCGGGGAAGGCAGTAATATTCAGGTGGATCAGGGAGCGGCGGAAGCGGAAAAGAAAAAGAAGAAGAAAACGCCGACAAAAGTGGTCGGGGCAGGCGGCATGGCGGCAGCCGCTCAACTGCGGGTTTCCAAGGAGAAAACGGTTGCCCCTCCGGTGACGAAACTCGTAAAAAATGCAGAAAAACAGAAATTCAAAAAGAATATGTTCGTGCTGGACTGGGCGATCCTCGGGCCGTTCGAGCTCGGCAAGGCTATGGAGAATTTCACTCCCGCGAATGCGATCAAATATGAGTGCATGAAAAATGAGGATACGCTTACGGTATCCGCCCCCGTTCCCGAAGGGACTTCATGGCAGACGGCGACGGGCCTGGTGCTGGACGGCAAGATCACCGTCAATGATCTTTATAAGAAACTGAAAGGCAAAGCCGCGTTCTATGCGCTTGCCGAAGTGGAAGTCGATCAGGATTATCCCGATGCGCTTCTCTGGATCGGCGGCAGAGACGACGTCAAGATCTGGTTTGACGGCAAAGAGGTCTTTGTGTCCGATCCCAAGACGCCGCGCCGCGCGGATGCCGTACAGGTCAAAGTGAATCTGACAAAAGGGAAACATACGGTTCTCGTGAAATGCGCTTACACTTCATGGCAGTGTTTCTTCTATATCCGATTCACCGATTCCGAAAAGACTCCACTGATTCCGGTCCAGACGTCCCGGAAGTAAGATTCTGCAAATACCGGAGGCATTCATTTCTGCTCCGGTGCAGCCGCTTTTTTCTTCCATTGATCCGGGGGAACGGTAAAGAAGTCGGTAGTCATGCTCCATTCATAACTGTTTCCGCTTTTCAAGGTCGCCGTTCTGACAGGAACATAGTAAAGCTTCCGGTCGCTTCCGCGGTTCCAGAGAATCCATTCGTCTTTCCCTGTAATTGGTTTTTCCGCAGTTACCCGGGAAACAAATCCGATTTTTTCTTTCGGTGCGTAAAACGCGGCAAACAGGGGAAACGGTTCCGGTACCAGCCTGTTCCGGTTCGAAGCGTCGAATTTCCCCTCTTTGATCCCTCCGTTCCGGTCATGGAGCAGGTATTCGGTAAAAATTGCCTCCCAGGGATGCATGAAATGATACATGATGCCGATTCTGGAATTCTTCTCCACATGAATTCTTGCCGTCTCACGAAGCCGGGAATTCTCCAGATGGACCTCATACTCCAGACGCACCTGGTGAAGCAAAGCACTTTTTTTCATGGTAAAGCTTTTTCCTTTTGCAGGCATTGCACCCGGCTGCCACTCCCTGCCGTCAAGCAGAAAACTGACCTTCACCTCTTTTTCACCGATTTTGTTTTCAAGGTGCCCGGTTCCGACCCAGCCGAGACCGGAAAATGCAATGACCGTCCCGTAGAACCCCTTTCCTTTCCGGCAAACCTGCGTGCCCTCATACCAGATTCCGTTCAGATTCCAGAACAGATGTTTTGCCAGTTCAAGTTTTACCGCTCCGCAGGTAACTTGCACCGTTGACGGCAGAGGAGGCGGAGAAACCTTTTCCTTTGCACTGCCGGGAGGCAGGCGGCGGAAAATACGAGTTTCACCGGTTCCGGCAGGAAATGTGAACGTTTCAGTGTTTTCTGCGACAATTCTGCCGTCGGCAAGGTCTTTGAGATCGGATCTGCCTGTCCAGCGCAATGTCTTCATACCCTCTCCCGTAGCATGGAGCGAAAGAATGCCGTTGCCGGAACTGACGACATCATTTTCAGGGCCGACCGGGACAATTCCCGCTTCAAATGCCAGATTGCGCAGCAGTGCCGGATTGAATCCGCCGGGCAGGGCAAGGTAGACGGCAGTCCAGCCGGGATGTTTCTTCATGACTGCCGCCGGAATTTCCGTACCGTAATAATAAGCCAGCACCTTCGTATCCTGATCCGGGCTGATGTCGAAGAACGGCCCGTAACCCTCGCTGAGAATAAACGGGTTGTTGCCGAAAAGCGAACCGGGTGGAAGTGCAGGATCATAGCGGTGCAGCATCATTTTCGATTCATTGACCCGGATATTCAATCCTGTCAGGCGCTTCAGATTGGCACTGAACCCGCCGGGCGCAATACGCCCCGCATCCGTCGTGAAGATCAGGATATTGTTGTTTTTCTGAAGGTTCCGTTCAATATAGGAAATCTCCTTCTCCGTAATGGATGAGGCGGAAAGAAACAGATGAAAGCGATAGGATGGACGTCGGGGATTGGTCAGGTCGGAAAGCAGATAGCTGTCATAGCTCATCCCGGTAAGATTCAGTGTGAACTTCGGGAAAAAGGTATGTTGAAGACGGTAGATGAAACCACCCCGGGCGCTGAGACAGTCGTCCATGCGTTCATCCGCAAAAACCGCAATCTGCCCGTGATCTCCCTCCTGCGGCGTTTCCGCAACTTCCTTTGCAGCCGCAGCAAGACGCGCCGCCGAATTCATGAAAGCCGGATGGCTCCACGCATTGCCGCTGAGCGCAAACATCCATGCACCCTGCCCGACAGACAATGCCGCCGCCAGATCCCGAGTCTGAACAGCCGCATATTCCTGAAATCCGTCGGTCGCCCCGATGCCGTTCTTGTCCAGTCCCTTGATGCGGATGTAACTGTATTCGGTTCTGTAATCCTGTTCCTGCAAATGATATTTTCCATGCAGCCCGATTGATGCGGAAGAACCGTTGCCGCCGGAACCTCCGGCACGGCGGGAAACCCCGTAGGGATTACAGCTTACCACACCGTCAAGATGAGGCGAGCGGTAACAGGCGGCTGCCGCGCTTTTCCCCATGACGTTCCCGTGAATGTCGTTATAATAGGCTGTTACCAGCGCCGGACGCCCGATCCCAGCCTTGAAGCTTCGGGCGAAATGCTCCAGCATACGGACTGTCGAAAGGTTCCAGAAACGATTTACATCAATCACCCTGCGGTCGGCGGAACGGTTCGGATCAAGAAAAAGATAAGGTTTCTCCCGTTCGCTTTCAGGAGGCACTTCAATGGAATCGAAGGTCAATTCCGAATCGCCCCATGCCTTGCGCAGAGCATCCGCGTCATTGCCGTAACGTTCTCTCAGATAACTGCGCAGAGCGTTGCGGAAGTTTTCGGAACGATCCCAGTTTCTGCGGTTGCCCTGCGGGAAGAACTGCCCGTCCTGCCCCCCGGAAAGGTGAATGCCGGCAACGATTTTCCCCGCAGGATCGTTTGCAAGAAAATGCCCCAGGCTGTAAAGCGCTTTTCCAACTTCCCGCAGATAATCCGGGGAGGTATAGGAAACGGCAAGCGTCCCTTTCCATTGTCCGGGAATGACGCTGCCGTTGCGGTCAAGCCATGCCGCCTGCGGATACTTTTCAAAGAACCATGCACCGGGATCGCATAATACATAAAGCAGAACTCTAGCGTCGGGAGCCTGGCGGTGAAGCGCCCGGAGCTGTTCCGCCAGAATGTGAAAGCGGTACTGGCCGAAACCGGTCCACAAAGGTTTCATGCGTCTGTCCGGAACACAGAGGTTGGCGGTAAGCCACTGCAAAGTAATTCCCGCCTCTCCGAAATCGCGGAAGCCGGCTTTCGCAGGATCCGGTTCAAGCGGATTTGCAGTGAATCCGAAGAGCGGGACTGTCTTGCCGTCAAGCAGCAGACGCGGGAAACGGCTCCGCGCATCCACTTTCGGAATTACCGGTTTCATGGCAGCCAGTTGCGCCCCGGAGACCTGCGCCGATAACAGAGGTTTGCGGCGTTCCGGCCTGATTTCAGGTCCGATCTGGGGAAGCGCGGCAGGGTTGACCTGCAAGGTAAGCCGCTCCCACTCCGCCGCGCCGGACGGTCCGCCCATTGCAAGGCGGACACTGCCGCTCAGTCCCTTTTGATCCGGAGTCCGGAAAATGGTGCGGACGTACCGCCGTTTCCCGTCAATAATCACCGGATTGATGTTGCGGACCGGCTCTACCCGTGTCCTGCCCCCCGGAACGGTAATTTCCATCCACAGAAACAGCGTTGTCCCGAAACCGCCTTTGTGCGGTGTATAGAATCCGCTCAGAAGGTATTCCGTATCCGGCTGCAATGCAATCTTCTGCCGGGATGCCGCCAGCAGGACACCGCGGTTCGAAGCCTTTCTCATCAGAAGCTTCCGGCCGGCGATCTTTATTTCGCCGATACCGGACGCAACGGTTTTTCCGAGAAGCCGTCCATAATGCCCGTCTGTCCCCCGGTCGCCGTTGACAGGCATAATTCCCGACTTCTGTTCCAAAAGCCACGCAGACGCATCTTCAAAAGAACCTCCCGGCAGCAGATTGCCGGAAAACGGGGCAACTGTGACGGCTGTCCGCAAGACCGGAGGAAACGCAATGTCCAGTTCTCCGTTTTTTGCAGCCGCGACACATTCCGCATACTGATAACTGCTTGTCACCCAGTAATTCTTTCCCGCCTCAAGCGGAAAGTTTTTCGGAGTCAGCGTCAGACGCACCGGACGATCCGGCGATTCCACTGTGAAATTATAATATTCCGGCGTATCGCGGACTATTGAAATCTCCGCGCCCGCAAGCGTTGCAAAAAACACTCCGGTAAACAGAAACAGAATCGGCTTCATAATTCCTCTCAGTCGCGTTTGAAATGTTTGCGGAAATTGACACCGGCGGCAGTGCTTCCGATGATATACCTGGCATTCCTGACATTTGAAACATGCCCGTCCACCCAGAGAATATTGGAACTCCGCTCATGAATATCGCTCAGGTCGCTTTGAAATCCGCTGGTCTCCGGAGGACGCATCAGATGAGTTGAAACTGTCTCCCCCAGCAGCAGCTTGATGGAAGGATTGCGTATCTGATTGACCTTGGCGGGAATCTTGTTCCCGACTCCCATCACGGACATTGAAGAACCGATGTATGAGACATTGTATCCGTAGGAAGAACGGCGATAGCGGGACATGGTGTCTTTCAGAGTGGTAATCAACTCATTCGCCTGTTTTCTGTGAGCGGCGGAGTAAGAGTTCAATGCGGTGTTGCAGAGAAAAATCTTGTTGTCTGCGATATATTTCGCCTGATAGAGTGCGCCGCCCCAGTTCCAGATTCCGCTGTCAATATTCTGGCTCCAGCCATAATGCGAAGACATCTCTCCCGGAATATATTGATCGTTGTAATCCCCCAGATAAGAAGCGAACACCATGCCGAACTGCCTGATATTGCTTAAACAGCTTGTCTGCCTGGCTTTCTCGCGCGCTTTGCTCAGAACAGGCAGAAGCATCGCCGCAAGAATCGCGATGATCGCAATTACGATCAATAACTCTATCAACCTCGTCTGCCACTGCAATATTTCATGGCGCTTCCTCCTTGTAATTTGTTTGATGACTGGATTGGCGGATAACCAATTCAGAATGAAGTTTTATCTCTTTAGAACCGGCGCCCGGCGCCCGGATCTGTTCCAGCAGTAATTGAGCGCAGGTCGTTCCGAGCAGATTCAGAGGCGGGCGGATCGTCGTCAGCATCGGCTTCTGAAACAGGTAAAGACGGCTCTCCTCCATATTATCATAACCTGTTACGGCGATTTCACGTCCGGGTTCGTATCTGAAATGGCGCAGGGCGGCGCACGCTCCGCGTGCCATCAGGTCATTGCTCATGATCCACGCATCATACTGTTTCAGTTTCTCCCAATGCTTCAAAACGGCAAGGTATGTGCCGAGGGTCGGTTCCGCCCGGACCTCTTCTTTCGGCAGGAGCAGCACATCCGAATCCTGAATTGCAAGGTTGAGCTCAGAAGCGCATTTCCGGCATTGTTCATGGCGTGAATTATTGCTGTTTCCCATGCCGATGATCACAAAACGCCTCCGCCCCGTTTCCTTCAGATGGCGCAGCAGCTCCCGGTATGCGTTGCGGTTGTCGATCCGGACGGAAGTGACCGGCATCGGATTGCAGATGTCGGAAGGCATCTGATAAGTCACCACGGGAAACTTCCCCGACGCCAGTTCCTTGAGCGTCAATGTCCCGACCGTGTTGGAAGAAAGAACGAAGCCGTCCATCCGGCAGGAATAGAACGTATGCAGGATCTCCTTGTCGATCGTTTCCGGATCATGGTCCGAAACGGGAAGAACCGACAAAGTATAATTATTGTTCTTCAACTCCTGCGCCAGAAATGAAACGAACTGACTGAACGTCGGAGAATTGATCATGGATTCCAGATCTTCGGAAATCAATCCGACGGTATAAGTCTTGCCGGAAGCCAGCGCCTGAGCAGAGAACTTGGGGCGGAACTGATACTCATCACACAGCGCCATGATCCGCTGCCGGGTCGAAGCCTTGACCTTGCCGCTGTAACGCGGATCAAGCGCCCGTGATACCGTTGCCGTAGAAAATCCGGTCTGTTTCGATATTTCCTTGATTGAAAGCATTCTCAATGTTTCCTTATAATGTAAGCGCATACATTATTATAATCGAAACCTTGAAGTTTGTCAATGCCCTTTCCAAAATATTCTCGTTTTTTTTACGAACCGACAGAAAAACCTGCGTCTTTTCCTGAGTTCAGGATTTTCGTTTGGCTGTGGACGCCTTCCTCTCCCGCAGGATATACTTTTCCTCAATCAATGGAGCGAGAGGAAAACCGCATTGAGGGCAGACCGGATATCCGATCACATGGGAAGGCTCACTGGAATAAGTATGCACGGTATGCTGTTTGGGGACAAAAGTCCTCAGGCGCGACGGCGAGGCGACGATCACTCCCTGTCCATGGCGGACATAATATTCAAATTCGTCGTCCTGTCTCTCAAATGAGATTCTTTCATTGGTGGTTCCGATCACAATTCCGCAGATATTGCTTGTGATGTGCCTGACATAACTCCCTGTCAACAATTTCTTCCGCATGGCATCTCCTTTTATTGCCGTAAACGGGGCAAAAAAAGAGGATGCCCCAGTTGCACAGCCAGCAGGCACCGCCAAGCGCCTCATATCCGATACAAAAGAGGCACCCGCATATGCGAGTGCACCTTTCATAAAACATCGGATATGTAAGAAGACAGGACTACAAATACTTGGCGGTTTTGCTGGCACTGTCGATAAAAAATGCAAATTGTATTCAGATTTTACCGGTTCATAAAAAAATTCCTTCTTCTGATGATTCCATGTAAAATAGCATGAAAGACTCATTCTGTCAAATACAGGCGGAAACTTCAAAGGAAAAAGAAATGGACTGCCCTGCAGTATCGGAAAGCCAAACCAATAGCGAAAGCCCGAAATCGTATGGTGCAGACCGTTGACCTGCTGTGATCCAGCTGCATCAGCTGGTTGCCGGAGGCGAAATCTCTCCGGCAGCGGTTCCATCCGCTGAAGGACGGGAAGCAAAGCTTCGAGAACCGCCGGAAATGCGCGACCACAGGAGAGCGCCCGGAGCTCTCGAACTTTTCAGAAGAAAAGTTCTCTCCAGTGAGCGGTTTGGACCGCTCCGGACGGAGATTTCGCGCGTTGCGCGACAGCGGTTCACTGCCGGACCGTGACAAAGGCAGAGCCCTTGACTCAAGAAGAATGTTCATACACTCTTCCGCTTCAAAGCCGATCCGAAGGGGGTATGAAACCCCCAAAAGAATCACAATATGCCGAGACGCGAATAGCATTCATCTGCGGCAGCCGGTTCAAGTAACCGGAAGCACAGGAAAACTCCTGCCCGACGCAAATCAGGACAGAAGTTTTCCATAGCGAAGAATCAGGAAATCAGGGTATTTCTTCCAGCGTGATTCCGTCGAACCACACAGTCCCGGTGCATTGATACATCACCGGCTTGATATAAGTCTGTTCCGGTTTTGTTCCCGGAGCGGAAGTAAACTCAAAACTCTGCTTGAGCCACGGAAGCGTTCCCACCAGCTTATTCTGCGGAAACCAGTAATTCTTCGTATTCCAGATATTCACGCAGACTCCTCCGCGGGAGTCAAGCGGCACCACATTCTCAAGTCTGGCGAAATAAGAAATCCTGTATTTCGTATCCGGCTTGATCTTCAGAGGAACCTGTGTCACGGCGGCAAATACAAATTTATCCTTCGTATTCGTATTGCTGACTTTCAGGCTCTGCGGACCGAACAGGAAAGTTGATCGATCCAGAGCGACGCCGACCCCCTGCGGCAAGGTGGGAGGCAGGACCCATGACCCGATCATACGTCCCTTTCTCTCAGCATTGAAGTCGCTTGTATTAAGGATATTTGCATTCTTCTCCGGCTCCGGGACGAGGGTTCCGAAGTTCTCCAGTTCATGAAATCTCAGGCGCAGGAACGGCGACCACGTATAATACTGCTGTCCGTTGCCCAGCACACGGTTCCGCGTGAAGTTCGCAACGACCCCTTTCGGATTCAGCGGTTCCCCGAAACTCTTGAGCGGAATGCGGATCACAGCCTTCCAGCCGGAGGGAACCGTCTCTGTTTTTATCTGAGCTCCGCTGTTCCAACTGAGATCACCCTGCGTATTGCTGCCCAGCGCAGTGCAGTATTGATCCGTCAGGGCGCCTTTGGAATTGACCATGATCTGGTAAAAGCCCTTGCGTTCACCGCCCGGATCAAGGAAAATTTCCACATTGTTGTCTTTCCAGATATCCGGATCATCCGTTTTTCTTTCCGGTGCGACCGTTTTTGCCGTTTCCGGTTCTTCGCAGTCGAAAATCAGGTTGAGAAATTCAGAATCGGACGAAACCTTTACGGAGGTCTTCAGCAGTTCCGGATTTTTCCCCTGGAACGGCTGTAAATAAAGTGTCGCAGGCAGTCCGGCGCGGAATGAACCGAGCGTATTGTTGCGTTCCAGATATTTTGCGGAAGCGGCAATCACCGGATCAAGAAACTCTTTCCTGATGTATTTCACGCGCTTGAGTGCACCCGGTTCGTTTGCGGCAAGCTTTTCCGCCTCGTCGAACTGCAAAATCATCTGTGCGATATGCTGTTTCGTATATACTTTCATCCAGAGCTCGTTTTCCGACGGCGGAGCTCCTTTCGGGCCGAGTACAGTCTCAACGGTCCGCCCGCCGATCTGATGCACCCATTTGTTTTCGATCTCGTCAAAGATTTTTCCCATGACCGGAGCGGCTTTGCCGAACATCAGCGCATGATGCTCTTTCAGAATCGCATCGGCATCGGCATTGTTGTCCCACGCTACTTTGCTGAACAAATAGTAGGTCAGATAGTTGTAAATCAGTTTATCGGTTTCCGATTCCATGAATGCGCCGTAAATATTGTCTTTGTGCGACTGATAATACTTCGCAACCGAACGCGGAGACGTGGACGGAATCCCCGGCATATTCAGGTTGCCGAACTTGCCCGCATAATTCCAAAGCCATGTTTTTCCGTTGATCTTCCTGTTCCAGGCAAGAATACGTTCATTGTCGCCTTTGAGCAGTTGAGGCTGCGCGACGGACCACGGTCCCTTTGCCGCCACCATCACAAGCACATTGTCGGGAATATCGGTTTCAGGAACCAGATGATAAGGATAATATGCCATCTGCGAAACGTATCCCCTGCCGAGTTCCTTTTTGATTCTGCCGGCGACTTCCGCGGTTTTTCTCCACATGAAATTGCTGGTGGACTGCAAGGTGGCAAGCTCTTTGCTGCATGCTTCACACCGGCAGTTCTGCCAGGCGTCCTGCGGCATCATGCCGAATACCACGCCCGGCAGATGTTCGGACGGACTCCATTCCTTGCCGGGAACACCGCGTGAAGCGGGAGGCTGATTGCGGATGATCGCAAGGGCATCCTCCGCAATCACATCCGTCAATTTGCCGGAATAACAGAGCTGAGGCGAAAACATCATGGACGGATCACAGTAGCGCCGCCCGTCCGAACGCAGGGCAAAGTATTCGGGATGGCTTTTGCCGAAACGGACATCAAGTCTCAATGCGCGCAGCCCGTGGCAGTTCGGAACATACTTCGTCTGAAGCCGCAGCATCTTGCTGTAAATGTTCTTCTGAGGGCTGATCGTCGAGCTGAAAGGATCCGCTTTCGGTTTTTCATCCTCCCACTGCCCGGAGTAAACGGAAACATTCCGCGCCTCAAAATCCGGGCGGTCGAAAATATCGATCTCCGGAATTTCCATTGCCTTGTTTTCCGGCATATAAATGCCGAGTTCATTCGGAAAATAAAAACGGACGCCGCCGAACCGTTCGAGAAAATCATACACCCCGAACAGGGTGGCGTGTTCATTCAGCGTCCCCCAGACGCCACCCCATTTGTCATTGCTCCTCAGATCGGCTTTCGCATCATCGCGCCCGAGAATATAAACATCTTTGCCCGCAGTCTTGATGATGAATGCGTCACGACAGAGCTTCCGCTCGTCGATCCCCGCCTTTTTCGACCATTTGTTGATCCCGAGAATCAATGATGTCTTTGCCGGATCGGGTGAATTGACGATCGGCACTCCGGCATTGAGACGCCGGTTCAGATAAGTCTGCAAGGCATCGGCGGCATATTTCGTCGTGAGAAACGCATCCGGTGCAACCACGATCTCAACATCGGGAGCTCCGGGGCGCAATGTCTGCAACACCTTTTTCCCGATGACAATGTTTCTTGCCGGACGTTCAGAACCGTAGAACGGTTTCTCATTCAATGCTCCTTCCTGATACGCGGCAGACAGGATACCGGTCGCCGTCATCAGGATTCCCAACAAATGATTTTTTTTCATATTCATGCCTTTCCTTATAAATCAGGGAGTTGTGGAATAAACGTATTTCACGCCGCTTCCGAAAAGTTCTTTGAGCTGCATTGCCGAGACATGCATATCCATGAAAAGCGCATTTGCGGCATTGGAATGGCGGGTCGCAACATAGAGGTCATCCGAGGATGAACTTGTATTCAGCGGATAGCGGTTTCCCGTAAGATCGGCAGGGTTGGTCCTGAAACAGTCCGTGACGTAAATCCACTTTGAAGGCGTCTTCATCTTTTCCGGCCGTAGCATCGGTCGGGACAAATCTCTCCAGTCGGAATAATAACTGGCAAAATAACTGAACACATGATGCTGATTTCTCCTGTATCCTTTATCATCAGACGGGCACTGCATCAGGTTTCCCGAATCGCTTCCCCAACCACCAGTATAATACTTATATTTCATATCAGCATAAGTGATCATTGCATAAATATAAGGATTGCACCATGGGTGTGCAGCTCCGTCATAAGGCAGATCTCCCGATGTGGCGCCCGGCAGAAATCCCTTGTAATCCGTCATGTACATGGCAACGGCGGTTCCCTGCTGTTTAAGACGGTTCACGCAATCCGCCGCACGCGCCTTTTCTCTTGCCTTGCCCAACGCCGGCAGAAGCATCCCCGCAAGAATCGCGATGATCGCAATCACGACGAGAAGCTCGATCAAGGTGAATTTTTCACTTTCTCTCTTCATAATTTTCCTCCTCATGAAAATAATTTCTATTGTCATATTGTCTCTCCGAAAATAAGATTCGGCAGGAACAACCTGCTCTGACGAGGCTCGGAACTGTTTCCGGCAATCTCGTGCAGAAGCAGGTTCATTGCCGTGATTCCCATTTTGACCGTATCAATTTTCAGGGTCGTGATTTCCGGTTTCTGCAATACCGTGACACTCAGGCCGTCTGTTGCCGCGACTCCGACGTCTCCCGGAACGGCAATTCCATCCTGAATCAGGCATTGCGTCATCTCGCGCGCAAGAGCATCGCCGGATGTAATCACAGCCAGTTTTCCCGGTTTGAGCTCTTCACGGAATTGAAGCAATTTCCGGTAAGTCTCCCGGAAAGGAACGATCCCGCACTCCGGCAGAATCCGGTAATCTTCTTTCCTGAGCGCATAATTTCCGATCGCTTCTCTGAACACCGCTTCCTTGGTACGCTGGGCAAAATTATTCATGCCGGAAACGGCAAAGATAAAACGGTTGTACTGCATCCGGAGCAGGGTTTCCACCAGCTTCAGGATACTGTCCCTGTAATTCGGAGAAACAGAGAATATCGGCAGTTCCGTGGTGCGGTTGATCATAACCGCCGGTTTTCCGGTTTTCGCCAGAATCTCCCTGACGGCGGAATCGGGAACGCGTTCGTCAATCAGGAAACCGGCAACCTGTTCATCCATTTCCAGTGCGGATTCCACCAGTTCCTGTTCCAGATTGGTCTGGAGATTGCAGAGGTGCGTGGAAAGATAGCTCCAGACCAGATTGACTCTCGCCAGCGACGCCGCCTGCTGGATTCCGCTGATGATCTCGTTGAAATAATGGTCCGAAAGAGAAACGTAATTGGAGCGCAGGAGACAGCCCACGCACAGATTCTTCTTTCCCCTGCCGTCTTTCCTTTCCGCAGCAAAATAACCGCGTCCGGGCAGTTTCTCCAGATAGCCCGATGCGGTAAGTTCCTTCAATGCCCGCACGGCAGTCACGGGGCTGACGTGGAATTCTCTGCGGATCACGGCAATGGAGGGCGCCTTGTCTCCGGGCAGAATCTCGCCCGATTCGATTTTCCGGCGGATTTCCTTGATAATCTGTTCGTAAAGCAGTTCGTCTTTCATGATTTCTCCATTGGCTCTTTTTTAATTATAATAGAATATCTGAAAATGTCAATAGGGCAAATATAGGTTTTTATAAAAAAATTCTGTTTTTATTGACACAAACCGTATTTTATACTGAAAAACAAGAAAAATCCATAGAACAATCCGCAATAGATATAGAATAGATACAGTAAATCAAACAGCCCGCCGCAAGCAGCTTGATAACGAAAAGCGGGACCAATAGCAAAAGCCGAAATTGTATGGTGCAGGTCGCTGTCCTGCCGTGATCCGACAGTTATCGGCTGGTCGCCGGAGACAAAATCTCCCGACGGAAACAGCACACTCACGGATTCTTCAGATCACAGTGGGTTCTGCTGAATGGAACGCAGGATTTCACGGTCGTCGAAATGGTGTCTGACGCCGTTGATCTCCTGATAATTCTCATGCCCCTTTCCGGCAATCAGGATAATGTCGTCCCTGCGGGAAATCGCGGCGGCTTTCAGAATCGCACTCCGCCGGTCCGGGTCAGCGAAATATTCCGCTCCGGATCTGATGCCGGGAAGAATCTCCGCAATAATGGCACGGGGATCTTCCGTGCGGGGATTGTCACTGGTCACAATGGAAATATCGGAAAGCTCTGAAACGACCGATGCCATTCGCGGGCGTTTGGTGCGGTCGCGGTCGCCGCCGCAGCCGAAAACGGTAATGATCCGTCCTTTGCAGAATGCCCGGATCGCCGTCAACACGCGGAACAGAGCATCGTCGGTATGAGCGTAATCGACAAACGCCCGCGCGCCGTTGGGAAGGCCGAACGGCTCAAGACGCCCCGGCGGCGCGATGTCCGGCGCGGAAAGCGTCTCCGCAATCAGTTCCGCTGGAACGCCGCAGGCATAAGCCGCAAGAGCGGCGAGGGACATATTGCAGATGTTGTGTTCACCGATCAATACGGATTTGATCCTGATCTCCCTCCCTGCTGTACGAAGGGAAAATTCCGTACCCGAACCTGAAAGGCTGACTGAATGAATATAGCCGTCGGCATCGGGATTTTCCCGTGAAAGCGTCAGGACTCTTTTCCCCGGAAGCTCAGACACGAGGCGGCTTCCCCATTCGTCGTCAATATTGACGACCGCCGGGGCGCCGGGGCGCAGCATCTCGCTGAAAAGCAGTTTTTTCGCCTGATAATACGCCTCCATTGTATGATGGTAATCCAGATGGTCGCCCGTCAGATTGGTGAAGATCGCGCCGGCGAACCGGACATTGCCGGTCCGGTGCTGGTGAAGCCCGTGACTGGACGCCTCGATCACGGCACAGCGGCAGCCGTTCCGAAGCATTCGCGCGAAAAGCTCCTGAATGCTGTAAGAGTCCGGTGTTGTCCGCGCGGCTTCTTCCGGCGGAGCTTTGCCGCCGTCGTCATACTCCACCGTGGAAATCAGCCCGCAGGCAAGACCGTAAGCCGTCAGAATCCGTTTCAGCATAAATGCAATCGACGTCTTCCCGTTGGTGCCCGTGACAGCGAAAATATCCAGATGATCCGCCGGATTGTCGAAGAATTCGGCACAGAGGACTCCCCATGCATGGTAGGAGTCGGAAACATAAATGACGGAAATCCATTCCGGGACCGAGACCTCATCCGAGGCGAAAATGACGGATGCACCATTTCTGACGGCGTCGGAAATGAAACAGTGTCCGTCACTTTTTGCGCCTTTGATCGCACAGAAAATGAAATCTTTTCCGACTCGACGGGAGTCGTTGGCGACTCCGCGGATCACCTGTTCCGGTTCATGAATGACGGACTTCCTTACCAGCGGCCCCAAAGCATTCAGGTATGCCGAAAGATTTTTTCCCATACCTTCAATCCTCCGGCTCAATCACTTCCAGACCTGTGCGGCGGGAGGCTTTCAGGAATACAAGATCGCCTTTCCCCACCATCTGCCGTATGGGCGCCACCGCCTCCTCC
>DXVA01000440.1 GCA_019408975.1 Lentisphaeria bacterium
GTGAAAAACGGCGGATGAAATGGTAGGAGTCAAGATACCCCAGTGACGATGCGATATCTGCAATGGAGCGGTCCGTTGCGGTTAATATTTCAGCCGCGCGGGTGATCCGCAGGCTGTCGATGTAGTGTTTCGGGGAAGTGCCTGTCTGTTTCTGAAAAAGCCGGCGCAGATAGTTTTCGCTGATGTTGCAGAATGCCGCCATATCGGAGACGGTCCACCACTTGCTCATGTCCCGCCGGATTTCACGAAGCAGGGCGTCAAACTGCACATCCCGCGTTGAGATGCGGCTGTTCCGGCAGCGGAGTGAATGATGAATTTCGAAAAGCAGAGAGCAAAGCATGTTGTTTGCCTCAAGGAATGCGGGCATGGTGGCTTCCCGCAGCTTGTTGATGATCGGGAGCAGGCGCCGTTCGGTTCCGAGATCATAGAGCCCGTGTGAAATGACACCGTTTCTCATCATAATTTCGGCGGTGTTTCCCATGAATGCGATGGAATCTTCTGTGAAATACTCTTCAAAACTGCCGTATTTGATCATTTTTCCTGGCACGGCAATCATCAGAGCGCCTTGCGAGGTTTTCTGAATCTGCGATGGCGATGTGCAGTAAAAGCCTTTGTGGTTCAGCATCTGGGTGATGACGAAAAAAGGAAACGCATGTGTTTCCAGGTTTTCCCGTGAAAACAGGCTGCTGCACCGGACCGCCTCGTAGTAGGAGCAGATCCAGAGCCCGGAACGGAGCATCTGGTCTTTCAGTGCCGCCGGCACCGGGGAGGTGTTGATTTCGCCTGTTCGTTTTTTGCAATCCATCTGTGTTGATTTCTCCATTTTTTTCTGGTTTCATATCGTTATATTATATCGGAGAACGCTAAAAACAATACCTTGAAGAATTAAAAAAGGATTTTTCTCATGAGTGGAAACCGTCTTGTCTGGGATCGTGCCGGAACTCCGGCGGAAATCAACCGGATGCTCTCTGTGCTGGCGGAGGAATACCCTGTCGCCGACAGCGGCGAGGGGATGAAAATCAGATTTGAAAAAACCGCGGAACCTGGTATTCTCAAAATGAGTGCGGAGCCGGGAACGGTCGTCATTCAGTATGGATCGCTTCAGGCGGCGGCGCGCGGAGTCGGCAATGCTCTTGCCGGCAGAACGGTTTCCGGAGACATGGTGTTCAAGACTCTCGGCATCATGCTGGATTGTTCGCGCAATGCCGTCATGAAAGTTTCCTACCTCAAAAAATGGCTGCGCCGCCTGACTCTGTTCGGCTACAATATGGTCATGCTCTATACCGAAGATACCTACCAGCTTCCGGAGGAACCCTATTTCGGTTATCTGCGCGGCGGTTATTCGCTGGAGGAAATGCGGGAGATCGACGCCTATGCTTCCGAACTCGGCATTGAGATGGTCGGCTGCATCCAGACCCTCGGGCATCTGGAACACATCATCCGCTGGCACGCATTTCCGAATGATTCGGAGCGCGTCCTGCTGGTGGATGACGACAGAACTTATGCCTTGATCGGGAAAATGCTCGACTTCTGGGGCAAAGCCCTCAAAAGCCGCCGGATTCATGTCGGAATGGACGAAACGCATGATCTCGGGCGCGGGCGTTTCATGGATCTTCACGGGTATGAGCGCGGTTTCGACATTTTCAACCGTCATCTCGCCCGTGTCAATGAGATGTGCAAAGAGCGCGGACTCAATCCGATCATCTGGTCCGATATGTATTTCCGCATGGGAAACAAAGATCTGAATTATTATGACAAGAGCACCGTGATTCCGGAAGACGTCAGAAAAAAGATTCCGTCCAACGTCACACTCTGCTACTGGGATTATTACCATCGCGACCAGGAGTTCTACGAGGACTGGATTCAGCGCCACCGTGCGCTCGGTTTCGAACCGCATATGGGTTCCGGTGTCTGGACATGGGTCTGCATGTGGTATGATCATGAACAGACGGTCAATACCGTGACGCCGTGTCTGAATGCGTGCCGCAGGGAAAAGGTCGGCGAAGTCTACTTCACGATGTGGGGCGACAACGGGGCATACTGCGATTATGATTCCTCTCTGGCGGGACTCGCATGGGCGGCGGATCTTGCATGGGGCGGCAAAGGCGCGGACGAAGCCGTGGCGCCCGTTTTCGAGGCGGTCTGCGGAGCCTCCTACCGCGAACAGATCACCGCGTCGGAGATGCAGCTTGCCTGCAAGGTCAAGGACGATGTGCTGCGTGTATATACTTCGCTGATTCTCTGGGACGATCCCCTGCTGGGAATTGTCTGGCGCGAATACCGGAAATTCGATGAGAATATCTGGAATCTTGTTCTGGCTCGTGTCCGCGAGGTGCGCGCAAAACTCGCTCCTTCTGTGGAGCACCGTGAAGCCGGGGATATCGGGCACGCATGGAACCTCTGTGATCTTGTTGCAAAGAAAATTGAAATGCGTTTTGCCCTCCTGAAGGCGTATGAAGCGGGCGACCGCGCGGAACTGATGCGGATCGGAAACTGCATGGTGCCGGAAGTCATTGCCGCCTTTGAGGCTGTTGACGCCACATTCCGCCGCCAGTGGATGCGCCGCAACAAACCTTTCGGGCTTGAGATCATGCAGATTCGTTTTGCCGGGCAGATTGCACGTTATAAAGAAGTTGCGCGCCGGATCGGAGAATTGCTTGACGGAACCGTGGATTCGATTCCCGAGCTGGAAGTCAAAGTGGAAAATCCGGTCGGCGTCATTGATGCCCGCTACGGGCGCAATGCCTCGGGATGTCTCATCTGATTATTGAAAAGAAAGACGGAGGGGAAACTTCTTTTCCGTCTTTCTATATTCATAAAGACCGTTTTTCGGGATTTTCGCATCCCGCAAGCTTCAGAAAATTGACGGCACACTCATTGTTTTTGTCTTTCCGCCATAAGGCGTAGATGTCCACAGAGGGAAGATTCAATGCCAGAGGGCGGAAGATAACACCGTTCGGAGCATTGTTTCTGCAGGATTCCGGAACAAGGGCGGCTCCGACTCCTGCCCGGACCAGTGCGAGCGTCGTAAGTTTGTTGCCGGCGTCCTGACGGATGCGCGGACGGATTTTTGCATGATTCATAATTTGTACGATCTTATCAAAAATTCCGGGATTCACCCGGCGCGCGAAGATCAGGAGTTCCACTCCGTTCAGGGCTGACGGAGGGACTGTCTCATACCGGCGGAGCGGATGTTTTTCCGGCAGTGCCAGAAGGTAATGTTCCGAAAAAATCAGGCGGCGGGAAAATTCTTCGAGTTCCTTTTCCGTGGAGGGGCGCAGAAACCCCAGCTGTATCTGATGATTGCGC
>DXVA01000441.1 GCA_019408975.1 Lentisphaeria bacterium
CATTTGCGCCAGCGCGCTCATGCCGATGCCCCCCGCGCCGACAAAATGAAGTTTTCCGGGCAGATTTTTTTTCATTTCACTGTGCTCCTTGTGTTTCAAATCATTCCATCAATTTACTGTTTCACCACAGAAAGTCAAACCATGTTTTCCTGATCATGCGTTTTTCAACGGGCAGGGGCTTCATGCTGGATAATACGCAGAGCCCCGGCAGGAGAAGAATCGTCGCCGCGATGAAATAAACCTTGTAGGGATCGGGCGACTGAAGCTTGTCCGTCAACTTCTCTATGACGGCGAGCAGTCCTCCCGCAATCAGCATTCCTGCGATTCCCGCGCCGGCTCCGGTGACGATTGCTATCAGAATGGACGCCGCCACGCGCCGTTCCTCTTCGACGATCTGGAGAAAATAATGGATCATGGAATTGGTCATGGAAACGTAGGTTCCTCCGCAGAGAATGAACGGGAAAATAAGATAGAGCCAGTTGAATTTCGCAGGTGCGAGCATCCAGAGGAGCCCGATCAGGAGCATGAACAGGTAGGTGACGATCATGATGCGGCGCGGTCCCAGTTTTCTTGTGGCTTTGACGATCACATAGGAGAGCAGGACGGACGCCGCCATCTGGATCAGTGCGAACATCAGAGCGTTGGTGTTGCTGATTCCGTAGCCGCGTTTGAGCGCCAGCATGGAGATCGGGATCAACATGATGACGGCAAGATTGATGACGAATCCGCCTGCAAGCAGGCGCAGGACGGAGTTGTTGCGGCAGAGAATTTTCAGTTCTTTCAGAATCGGTTTCTTCGCGGAGTCGCGGATGGCGCCGGTTTCGTCGATCCTGCTGATGAAGCGCGAGGAGGTGAAACCGAACATGGCGCCGACAATGACGATTCCTGTAAGCGCCCAGACGCTGCGGGTGTAATGGAGCACAATGCTGATGGCGACCAGCGCGATGAAGCAGGTTACATAGAACAGGGCGGTCGTGAGCGCAATGAATGCCGACCGGTCGCTCCGGTTCGTCATCTCCCCGAGCAGAGGCTGGACCATGACCGTGCCCGCCGCCCGGAAACCGTAAAACAGAAATGCGCCGATGAGCAGAATGATCACGGCGAGCGTCTGGCTGACATAGATGCAGACCGGTGTCGCCGCCGCAACGATGAGGGCGGAAATATTGCGCAGAACCCAGAAGATGCCCTGGCTTTGAGCCGCACCGACATGTGCCGTGACGATTTTTCCGAGCGGGAGGAGCAGAAAACCGAAATAGAGCATCGCCCCGAGAGCCGACACGATATAGTCTTTGCAGTTGAGCTGAACCGCCAGCAGAATGATCACAGTCTCTCCGAGGCACATATAGGAGAGCCCGTTGATGAGCGCGAAAATCTTATAATTGTATTTGGACGCCGCCTGTCTTTCCGGCGGCACCGGCCCGTTCATAATCATGTTTCAGTTCCCCGCGGTTGCTTTGAACCTGTAATATATCTTCAAAAAAGGAGAAAAAAAGACTCCCCGGAGA
The DNA here is from genome assembly GCA_019408975.1 of Lentisphaeria bacterium. GTDB lineage: Bacteria > Verrucomicrobiota > Lentisphaeria > Victivallales > UBA1829 > UBA11452. The sequence goes on from DXVA01000441.1 coordinate 1,506, forward strand.
AAAAGATCAAGATTCTGCAAGGACGCCGCTTTGCGGCGGGGCAGTTCATTCCGTCAGGTAGAACGGATTGGAGATGAGCATGGCGTTTTCCCCTTCGATCTCAACTCGGAGGAAACTTTTCAGTTCGCAGCCGTCCAGCGGAATTTCTCTTTTCACTGTAACGGAGTTGAGCGTCTCTGTGTAAATTGCTTTCTCGCGGCTGTAAATGCGGAGCTCCTTCAAGCGGTTTTTGCATTCGGCGGCAAGACGGAGAGTTCCCCGCCGCGCCTGCTGTGAGGAAAGCGTATCGCCGGGGAGGGTGCCGTCCAGCGTGAGTTCCGCCGAATTCATGTTAAGCGCGGGGATCAGGTGCCCGGACCTGATCGCGGACACAACGGAATCATGGTCCGGAACTCCCTGCTGGTAGAGGAAGTTGAAGACCGGATATTCGCTCAATCTGCGGATTCCCCACATGTCCACGGACGCAATCATAGTGATGCGCCTTCCGTCAAGATAAAACTTTTCGATATCGCTTCCGCAGAGCGTTTTTTCCAGTGCAACGTCCACAGCATCGAAGCCGTAATTTTTCCAGTAGCCGGAATCCGGGTGCGTTGCCGCCGCAACTCCGCCGTTTCTGTGGACGAATTCAATTGCCTTGCGCAGATAGGCGTCGATCTCGTCCGTGTCGTAAAAGCTCGTTGTGAATTCCGTGGAAAAATCATTGGTTCCCATTGCGAGAATGTGGAAACTGTTGTGGCTGCTCTGCCTTTCCTCCCAGTTGAACGGATGGAACTCCTGCCCGGAGAGAAGCAGAACCCTGTCATCGGAATACCGGTCCGGCTCTCCGCAGGAAAGCGCGTCTTTCACACTCAGTATCCCGATATCGAAACCGTGATGTTTCATCGCGGCGGCAATGGTCCACGGGGGAGTGTCCGCGCCGAACCAGTCGAGACTGTGCAGGTGCGCCAGCATCTTGTAACAACCTTTTTCCGGAAGCCGCCGATGAGCTTTTTCCGGGACGATGTTCTCTTTTTTTCCCTGTCGGAACATTTCAAAATGATGCAGGACGTTTTCCGCATATCTGTCCCAGAAGGCGAATTCGCGGCGGCAGGATTCCTGCTTCTGTTCGGGGAAAAGAATCTGGTTCCAGAAAAAGAGCCCGTCTCCGTATTTCGCCTGCAGGATCAACGCGCCGTCAGGAACCGCCGCATCGCGGAAATGCCCGAGCGTTTCCCACTTCGGGGAGTTCAGGACTGCCGAGAGGGCGGTGCTTTCGATCTGTTCCGGGGCGCTGTTCATTGCGTTGATGCGAAAGGAGTTGCAGGGTAGTTTCCAGTAAACCATTTCTTCGGGGGAGATGGCGTTCGGCGTCCGGAACAGGGACTGACCGGCGGGAGTGATCTCCGGCATCAGGTAGCTCCGGTGTTCCGGCGAGATTGTCTCGACATAACGGCTGATGAGGAACGGTTCTCCGAGTTCTTCCGGCAGGAAATGCGTGGTCCAGCGTGCGGCGTCCTGGTGCATGATCCAGCAGATTCCGCCGCGCCTGACGAAATCCTGAATGTAAAGGGCATCGTTTTCGAGGTAGTCGTCGAAGCCGTTCTGTTCGATGATCATGACGTCAAGCGGCTCCAGATACCCTTTCTTCCTGAAATTGATTTCCGTTACATCGCAGTGAAGTTCGTCTGCGAGGCGCCGGGCGATTTTGTATTCCGGCTGAAACCAGTGCGGCCAGGAGCCGATCTTCAAATTCTGCTTTGCCATGACGTTCCGTATCCTCCATGAATTGGTTTAGTCTTCTGCATACTATATATAGATGCCGTAT
>DXVA01000442.1 GCA_019408975.1 Lentisphaeria bacterium
ATACGGCGAACGTATGATCAAGAAAACCATGAGGGGAAAGCTTCAACGTAATCTTTTCCGCCGCCTTTGCCTCCGTGAGCCTGACATCGCGGAAATTCAGCTCCCCGACGCCGTCGATGCGCACCACGACGCTCAGGTAATTGATTCCGGCGGGAACCGTGAACTCGCGGCTGAACAGATTCCACTTTCCGCCCGTATCCGCAAGATGAAAGACCAGCAGATTTCCTTTGGGAAGAATGTTCTGCAGGCGTTTGTTCTCCGGTTTGTCGAAAAGCGACACAATCGCATACCCCTTGTCACCGACCGAATGACTCATCCGGTAACTGAAGCTCAACTTGTAGGCGCCTCCGTTCGTCTGCGCAAGCTGCACATACTTGGAAAATCCGCCGGAGACGCCGGAAGCGATCTTCTCGTCTCCATTGCAGTATTTCACCAGATCGGGACTTTTGACAACGCTTGCCACTCCGTCCCGAATCTCCCATTTGACGGCTTTCTTCACATTCCGGCGGATCGGGGAATCCGACGGAACCGCCGCGTTATGCACATGGCAGTAATTGGAATGCCAGCGGAAAGGATCATCCGGGGATTCCTGACGGGAAAAGTCTCCATTCCGGATCAGGTTGATCTCATCCGTTTTTGCGGAAGCGGCAAACCGCGCATCCGAAATTTTCTGAAAATCAAAAGTCACGCCGCCGCGGTCAAGCGCACGGGCGGACAGCGATGCAAGCAATGCCGCCGCACTGAGAAATAAATACCATCCGTTCTTCTTCATTCGATCCTCACTTCTTCTCCGTCAGGCTGACATCTTTGAATTTCAATTCTCCGACTCCGTCGATGCGCACCACCATGCCCAGCCAGTTGATTCCGGCAGGGACAGCGAACTCTTTCCGGAACGTCTTCCACTCGTCACCGGTCACGGCAAGCGGAAACACCAGCAGTTTGCCTTTCGGGACGATATTGAAGAGGCTTTTATTCTCCGGTTTCTCATATGTGGAAATCAGAATGTAGCCTTTGGCGTCCGTAACAGCAGGATTCTTCATCTGGTATTGAAGCGACACGACATAATTCCCGCCGTTCGTCTGCGCAAGCTGGATGAATTTGGAATAACCGCCTGACACTCTCGACGCGACTTTTTTGTCTTCCTTGCAGTATTTCACCAGATCGGGGCTCTTGGAAATGACAGCCACGCCGTCCCTGATCTCCCACTTGACAGCCTTCTTCACATCCTGCCGCATGGGGGAATTCGCGGGAATGGAGGCGTCGTGCATAAAGCAGTAGCCGGACCGCCACCGCTTTATGTCTTTTGCATCTTCCGTCTTGGAAAAATCACCGTTCTGCGCCAGATTCACGGCTTGGTTTTCCTGTGCCGCGACGCCGAACACTGCCAGGGTAATTGCGGAAAGAAATGCACATGTTGCTTTTTTCATTGTCTTGACTCCTTGTATTTAGTTTTTTATTTTTAAATTTTCAGTAAGTTTTCTTCCCGTCCGGATACCAGAACAGACTGCCGTAACTTGCTCCGTTATTCATGATAAAAGGCGACATATACCGGACGCTGTCCACATGACTGTCTGCAAAAATAACGTTGTTGTTATTTGCATGTGAAAAACGCAAGGTTGTCAGTTGTCCGATATGCGCAATCCTGTCTTGCCTCAATGTTTCCATAAACAAGGCTGTTTTGCTTGGAACTTTAAAATCTTTGGAAGCAACCGGTCTCAACTGATCATTCGGAGTTCCCGCCGGATTCAAACTCCCCGGCATATAGATCTGATTATTATAACCATATCCACTGGTTCCTGCGATCGGGTCCAGCAACTCATATCGATCCAGCACAGGACAACTCACGCTCAAACGCTCAATCGGTTTATCTGCTTGCCCGTTTCTGTGCGCTCTCTGACCAATATGAAGTGAATACGGATTATTTAAATTCAGATAAGAAGCCAGTAAACCGATATCGGGATTGCCGCCAGACCAGATTCTCTTTCCTACCATCCACGGCACCATGGAATTATAATCCCCCGTGTACATGATATAAGCTTTTCCGAGAGAGGACATGCTGTTGACACAGGAAATCTTGTATGCCATCTCCCGCGCCTTGTTCAGGGCAGGCAGAAGCATACCGGCAAGAATGGCGATGATCGCCACGACGATGAGGAGCTCTATAAGGGTGAAAATTCTTATTTTTCCCCTCGGAGAAAGAGAAAAGAGAGAAGCGGAAAACTGCGTTCCCCCATCTTCCCTGAAACAGATTTTTTCTGTATTGCTCTTTTTCCATTCCTTCTTCCTTTTCAAGACAAGTCCCGCAAATCTCCTGTTCATGCCATTATCCTCTTCCTGAGTCCGTCGTGTTATAATTATAGCGGCAAAACATAAAAACAAAATACGCAGATCCGGTGTTTTTATCTGTATTTGCCCGATTCCTTCCGAACTCTTCAGACCGCCTGCGGCAAAAAAGAGTTCCCCTTTGCTTATAGATTATAGTCTTTTTTCCGCATTTGTAAATAACAATTTGGATAAAAAGTTTATCGGTTTGGACAATTTCAGGTATTTTGAAAAGAAACTGCCGGGAAACAGGCGGATTTCAGGACATGAAAATCCTCCGGTGTTTCCGCCGGAGGAACGGATTCATCAATGCGATAACTGCGGTTTCATCATGTTCAGGATTTCGGGAAATATTCTCCCAGCGTATCGCAGGTCTGATACGCCAGAGATTCCAGATGCCTGCGGACCTCGCGCAGTTTTTCCCTGATTTCCTCCTGATGGGAATCCGCATACAAGGCGGCACGAAGCATCTGTTCGCCGGAATCGGGCTCGTCGATGTCGATCAGCCAGCGGTCCAGCTCCATGTCACGAACCATCTGCCGTTTGCGTCCGCACTCCGCATACGGGACGTGAAGTACAGGCACGCCGTTTCCGATTCCCATGATGATGGAATGCATTTCCATACTCACAAGAAGCATGGTCCGGCGGTAGACGGCAAGCGCCTGTTCCGGCGTCCAGAAGAAATCAAGATAAACGCAGTTTTTCCGTGTCTCATCGTTCAGGATGTCAAACAGAAATTCTCTGGCATTGTTCTCTCCGAGCGTATCGCGGGTCTCATGAGCGATCAAAACTTTGTTCCCTGTCCGGCGTACAAACTCCTCGATCATATATTTCAACGCCTGCATATGATGTCTGCACCGCTGCGGAGAAACCGCGCCGCCGGTGGGATCATGGTATTTTGCCTTCGGGCTGGAAATACGCAGAACCACCGTCATGAATTTACCGTTTTCCAAACCATAGTCAGCCAGCCGGGCAT
>DXVA01000443.1:0-1063 GCA_019408975.1 Lentisphaeria bacterium
CCGCCGGGAGTCGGGTAATCGCCGGAAAAATACCAGTCGCCGCGGTGCTCGGGGCATGCTTCATGCACATCTTCGATCCTCTGGAAAATCACTTTCACGGAGGCGCGCAGGTCAGGAGGCGTCAGCAGGCTGCCGATCTCGTCGCACAACTGTTCAAAGGTAAACTGCTCATAAAGAGTCCTGACCTGATTCTTCATGCGGCAGTCCGGCTTTTCCAGGTCCAGCAGCGCCTTTTCCGCGGCAATGGGAAGAAGTTCCTGCCTGCCATGCTTCTTCAGCAGAGATACCAGCGCCTCGAATGCGACCAGTTCTCCGAAACTTGACATGTCGATTCCATAGCAGTCCGGATAACAGATCGGCGGGGCGGCGGATGCAACCACGATTTTCTTCGGGCCGAGACGATCCAGAATCGGCAGGATCGCGTTGCGCATGGTATTGCCGCGCACGATCGAATCGTCCAGCACAACCAGCGTATCCGCCCCCGGATGAATCACACCGTAAGTCACATCATACACATGCGGGAAAAGATCGCGCCGGTGCGAGGCGTCCGTAATGAATGTGCGGAATTTCGCATCCTTGACGGCGATCTGGGAAAAACGTACGCGATGGCTCCCGCGCAGGCTGTCCAGACCATCCAGCAGACCGTGAAAACTGATCTGGGCGGTATTCGGGATATAGGAAAAAACGGTATTGTCGAAATCATTGTCAATCGCTTTCATGACAGACGGCACAAGAGCTCGTCCGAGAGCAAGCCGTTCGCGGTGAATGTCCGCATCATTTCCCCGTGAAAAATAGATCCGTTCAAACACACAGCGTTTATGGGGAACGGGCGGCAGACACTCTTTCAGGACGACGTCTCCGTTTCCGGAGATCGCGAGGGCGTGCCCCGGAGGCAGCTCCATCACTTCCGAACTCGAAAGATTGAATGCAGTCTGAATCGCCGGACGCTCCGAAGCGACAACCGCGATCTCATCATCGAAATAGTAATATCCGGGACGGATTCCCGCCGCATCGCGCAGCGCAAACGCATCGCCGTGCCCGAAAAGCCCGCACAATGTAAAGC
>DXVA01000443.1:1073-3295 GCA_019408975.1 Lentisphaeria bacterium
TCCCAATGGACTGCCGCCTGTTTCAGCAGTTCAAAAATATCGAGCATCGGCTCATGCCCTCCGCGCGGCTCCAGCATCTTTTCGAGATAATGCCCGAGATGAAGCAGAAGAATTTCGCTGTCCTGCCGGCTGTTCGGGTGATGCCCGGACTCCACGAGTTCATTGAAAATGGCGGACGTATTCGTAAGGTTGAAATTTCCGGCAAGGAGCATCGTATGCCTGCGGCAGGAACTCGCGCGGACAACGGGATGACATGCGGCAAGGGAACGTTTGCCGAAAGTGCCGTAGCGGAGATGCCCGAGGTAAAGTTCACTGCAGAACGGCAGAGTCAGGGAAGAAACCTTGTCGATCTCTCCGGCATGTTCCAGCCCGCATTCTATCTGTGTCCCGATCCGCTCAAGCAGATCGGCAAGCGACAGATCACAGTTTGACTTCTCCAGCTGATAGTAGGGTCTGCCGGGCTCGACCTCCAGCCCGAGACTCGCGATTCCCGCACCGTCCTGCCCGCGGTTATGCTGTTTCTCCAACAGCAGGGAAAGTTTATGGTAGCCGTAATACGGCGTTCCGTATTTGCGCAGATAATAGTTCAGATCTTTCCGCAGGCGCAGAAGCGCGACTCCGCACTCGTGTTTGATTTCGTCGGACATAGTCTCTTTCTCCCTGATTTTATGCAGACGTTAAAGCAGGAATAATGCCAGATGCAAAGCAGGAAAGGCGCAGGCGGGAAAACAGATTCCGCCTGCACCTGTTTTTACAAAATTGTAAAACAAGTGCCGCCATTTTTACATTTTTGTAAAAAAGCATTCTTCTTTTCCCCTGAAACAGAGTTGGCACAATACCTGCTTTCTGTGTGGCAAAATTCAAAAAGGAGTGTGGAATTATGGTGGAAAACAATCAGGAACAGCAAATCCCCGGCCGACAGCAGTTTCCGGTGCCGGACACGGGGTTGTACTCTTTCCGCAACGAACATGACGCCTGCGGCGTCGGGCTTGTCGCAAATCTCAACAATGCGGCGGAACACAGAATCGTCGAAATGGGAATCACGGTTCTGAAACGGCTCATGCACAGAGGTGCTGCGGGCGGCGACCCGGAAACCGGCGACGGCGCAGGCATCCTGCTTGCCCTGCCCGACAAATTCTTCCGCAAGAAACTGCCGGTCACGCTTCCGGCAAAGGGCGCCTACGGCGTGGCAATGCTGTTCGGCGGCGCTCACGAGGAGTCGCGGATCGAAAGCATCGTAACCTCCGAGGGGGGACGCATCCTTTTCTGGCGCGATGTTCCGGTCCGCCCCGAAAGCATCGGCGCGGCAGCACGCAAGACCTGCCCCCTGATCCGCCAGATATTCATCGGCGGCGAAGAATTCAAGTCACAGGCTGTTTTCGAGCGCAAGCTGTTCGTCATGCGCCGCCTCATTGAAAAACGCCTGCCGGACTGCTATATTCCGAGCTGTTCCAGCCGGAGCATCGTCTACAAGGGACTTCTCCTTGCAACCCAGATCGACAAATTCTATCCCGATCTCAACGATCCGGATTTTGAAAGCCCGCTCGCGCTGGTCCACCAGCGTTACAGCACTAACACCTTCCCCACATGGAAGCTCGCGCATCCGTTCCGCTACCTAGCGCACAACGGTGAAATCAATACCCTGCGCGGCAATCTCAACCAGCTCCGCAGCCGGGAACCCTTCCTCAAATGCGAAGAGCTCGGCGACGATGTGAAGAAACTCCTTCCGCTGATTGACGCGGGGCAAAGCGATTCGGCATGTCTCGACAATATGTTCGAGCTTCTCGTCGCCGCCGGGCGCAGCCTGCCGCACGCCATGCTGATGCTGATCCCGCAGGCGTGGGGAAAGAACTACCATCTCGGACGCGACGTGCGCGGGTTTTTCGATTATCACTCCGCCCTGATGGAACCCTGGGACGGTCCCGCCGCCGTTGCGTTCTCCGACGGTGTGAATGCGGGCGCGATCCTCGACCGCAACGGGCTCCGCCCCGCACGTTACTCCCTGACGAAAGACGGCATTTTCGTGCTTGCCTCAGAAACCGGAGTGCTTGACCTCAAATCCTCCGAAATCATCCGCAAAGGCAGGCTCAAACCAGGAGAAATGATCTACTGCGATCTTGAAAAACACCGTCTGGTATTCGATGCGGAACTCAAGAACGACGCCGCGCGCCGCAAACCCTACCGCCGCTGGGCGGAGGAAGGCAAAATCTCCGTGCATGGGC
>DXVA01000444.1 GCA_019408975.1 Lentisphaeria bacterium
CGGTTATACCGTATTTCAGTATATCCGGCAAGACAGAACAGCGGCGGCAGAAGCACATAAGATTCCGCTAACATCAGGCAGTGATCTCCTTTCAGGGCAATGCCGGACCGAAAAAAAAAATCAAAGAATCGGCATGGATATCAACCACAGACGCAGCTGCATGTCATTGCTTAACACCTGATAAATGTGACTGCCGGGAGCAAATGCCCCCAGCAAAACAACCAGAGAAGCGAGCAGCAGTGCATATTCCAGCATCGCCACTCCGCAGTCATCGGTGCAATGTCTTCTCCATTTACGGAGCAGATTCACAGTTTTCGTGAAAATTCCGGTTCCGGTATGCCTGGACATATTTGCCTTATTTGCTCAAGTCCGCACCTTTGACCTTCGTATCCACCTGTTCGACCTTGTCGGCGGTATCGCTGAATACGTTCTTCAAATTCTTTCCGAATACCATCACGGCAACAGCAACGATCACAGCAACCAGTCCGGCAAGCATTGCATATTCGACGAATGTGGCATAACTACGGCGGGGCATCATTTTCCTACTCATTTTCTCCAGACTCCTTATTCTGTATTTATGAGACTGCAACCAGCCCACAGGCACCCGTCCTGTTGGAACGACATACATAATATAATAATTTTTCGCATCAATACAAGCAGGAATCAAAAAAAAGTATGAATGTCTGAAATCCCTGCCGGCGATTCCGCACTTCCCGTCTTTTCACTTCCTGACTGCGCTTTGTTTTCCCGCACCTTTCGTGCATCTCTCAAAAACGGAAATAGAGCGCCTCCCAGCAAATACATTTTTCCACATAAGGCGAAACATTTCCGCACTGCGCCGCAACACGTTCCACAGAAGCGGCAGTAAAAGGGGCGGAACCGCCGAATCCGTGCCGCTCGAACAGTTCGATGTTCGCCCACAGCGGAATTTGCTTTGCCTGAGCGACGCAGCTCCACCAGCGCCACATTTCCGGCTGTTCCTCCAAAGTGCAGCAGGCACAGCCGATGGAGTCCTGCGGCGCAAGAATATCCAGCGGAACATCATCAAGAATCGCCATCCACGACTCCGTGAACTCCCCTCTTTGACCGGGGTAATAAATGCTGGCGGGCGACATCAGGAGTTTTTTCTCCGGAGCCATCTCCTTCACCCTCCCGAAATACTCCCGGTAAATTCTATTCAGGTTCTTCTCCCTGTTGAAATCGCGCTTTCCCTGAAACGCCGTTTCGGGGGAATAATAGATCCCGTCGAAAAGTTCACGGTATTCGAGCAGTTCGGAAAGACACGCCGTCTGCCGTTCCACCTCGCGCGCTGCGGCGGAATCATCCGGCGACAGATTCCAGCCGGAAACGGAGCCGTATCCGCCGAGAAAAACAGCCAGTCCGTTTTCCCGTGCCGCCTCAAGCATCGGCTCCACAACATTCCATGAGCGAAAAGAACGAAATGCAGCGGAACGGTAATAAACCTCCTCCAGCTCATTCCATACCGATGCCTGAAACACCACGGTATCCATCCCGCGCTTTTTCAGACGCTGAAACGCCTCTCCCCATTCCCGTTTTTCCCAGTTCAGCGTCGGATTCCCCGCATAATCCGGCGGATGCGCATAGACAAACGTCCCGGTAATCGGAAGTTGAAACGCATCCGCCGCTCCGGGCGCTTGAAGAAACCTGCGGTTTATTTCAAGGGCTCTTTCGTTCCGGAGTTTACAGTCCGGTATGATTTCTTTTTCCGGCATGAAAATTTTGAACTCGCCGCATTGACCTGTATTCAACATGTATTCCCTCACTTCATTTTCGGAATTTCAGCTCAATCAGACGGAAGTCGCGCTTCGGAACATCAAGCGTGAATCCGCTCTGCCCTCTGAACAGCTCCGCTCCGGTCTCCAGGTTCTTCCCGTCAACGGAACCCGATACGCCGAACAGTCTGCGGATATCCGGGACAATCTTGAATCTGTATTCCGTATCCCGATTGTTGAAAATGACCATCAGCATACGTTTCTCTCCGGCATTGAGATAGGCTGTGACGGCGGTATTCACTCCGTCTGCATTTCCGGAAATGCCGCACGCTTCCCAATACGGCAGGAAGAGATCATCGTCCGACAGCTGAAAACGGTCCAGCGCCTGCCAGATTTTCCATGCCGTGTCATTCTGTGAAGTTCTGTCCGGAATCACATCATGAAGCAGAAGCATTCCCGCCATATGGCGTTCCGCCCAAGGTTCCAGCTTCCATGTTTTCCGCAGTCCCGCAGGGACAAAAGGTTTTATGCGGTAAAGCTGGCTGCACCAGATCAGGCCGGGTCCCCAGATATGCGGCAGAATCTCGGCGCGCAGACAATCCAGCGCCAGCGCCTTATAGGAACGGTCACTGACCAGCTTTTCCTGCCAGAGCTCCCCGTCAAGAAAATAATCGGCATAACTGAACCCGGCAACCCGCGAGGTCGCGCCGGAAAGATGCATGACAATCGGAGCACCGTCCGCCTTTTCCCTGCAATAGAGATAAAGCCGCTCAAGCCATTTTCTGTGTTCCCGGATCGCATAGGTCGCTTTGCGCTTTCCATTCTCATCCGTATAACCGTGCCCGTGATCCTCTCTCGTACATGCGGGCCAGAACATGAGATCAAAGTAAAGTCCGTCAACATGGGGATGCTCCCTTCTGCTTTTGTCGAAACGCCAGAGATAAAAGTCGGAATAATCCTTCGTCTTGCATACCTCTATCATGTCCATGACGTAATCATAGAGAGTATTCCCGTAAAGTTTATCCTGCGAACCGGCGCGCCACATTTCACCGTTCCAGATGACTTCGGGTGCATTGCGTCCAATGCTGGAATATGCCGCATACCAGGCGGAACGGGAGCGCTCTTTCGTAAGTGTGTCATAATGATTGTAATCCCTTGCAAGATAACCGAAATTCGCCAGTCTCTCATTCATTTCGGCAATCTCTTTCCTGTCGGTCAGCCATTCGGGATATCCCTGAAAAGTAAAACTCGACATCCACCATGAAAGATTGGACGGGTAGCCTTTTCCCGCCAGCTGATTTCTGTTGTGCGCAAACCAGCTGTCGGTCCGGACTCTGCGGCGGTTTTCCGGGCGGGGGCGGACCGGCGTCGGATGCATATAAAAGCCGTAACTCAAGTCTTTCGCCATTTTTGCGGGACGGTCTATGATCTGAATTGAAATTTTCGCATTTCCCGCGCCTCTCCTGACCACCGCCTGACTGCCGGAATCGCTGTTCCGCCAGTTTTCCGCCGATTCGATGCCGAAGCTCAAGCCGCCCTTTTCACAGCC
>DXVA01000445.1 GCA_019408975.1 Lentisphaeria bacterium
TTCCCGCCTTCGCTACATGTTCGGCTGCGTAAGCCTCGAAGATACCAGTCCCGCCTCCGGCTGGGCGATTTACGAGCACCTTAAAACCACCGGAAAGATTTCCGACCAGATCTTTGCGGAAGGGCTTCCCAAATGTGTGATGCCGCGTCCGCCGCAGGAGGAGATTGATGCAATCCTCAATGACCATAAACTGCTGCGCGGGCTGATTCCGCCGCTGTTCAAAGGGTATCTCCGCCTTGGAGCCAAAATTTGCGGGGAGCCTGTTTTCGATCATGAGTTCGGAACGATTGATTTTCTGATTCTGCTGGATGTCAGCGGACTGCCGGAGCGTTACATCAAGCATTTCAATGTTGCAAGCGTAGGGTGACCTATGAAAGTCTTTTTCAGAAGAATCTTCCGTCTGGCGCTTCTTCTGCCATGGCTGATCTATCTCGGCGTCATTTCGGTTCCCGTCACTTTGCGGCGCGACAAGTGGGCGGCGATCGCCGGAATGGCGAAAATGACGAAATACTGGGGAAGCGGTCTCCTGCGTATTTTCAACATCCGACTCCATGTGACGGGCGATATCGGCGGATATGACGGCGGGCTCGTCGTTTCCAATCATATGGGATATGTGGACGTTTTTGTACATGCGGCTGTCTTCGGGCTGCGTTTCGCTCCGAAAAAGGAGATCCGGTCCTGGCCGGTTCTCGGCTGGTACACTTCTTTCATCCATCCAATCTGGGTGGACCGTTCCTCCCGCATCAAATCGCAGAAAACTCTGGAGGAGTTCCGCGAAACTCTGGAACACAAGGTGCCCCTGATCATCTATCCCGAGGGGACAAGCACCGACGGCAGCACGATTCTGCCGTTCAAGTCTTCGCCGTTTGAACTGGCGGCGTCCGGCAGTTTCGACATCCAGCCGGTTCTGACGGTTTACCGCGTCCCGGAGGGCGCCGATACGCCGTGCTGGTTCGGAGACATGGAGCTTCTTCCGCATCTCTGGCACCTGGTCGGAATTCCATACATCGACGCCGAAGTTCATATTCTCCCGAAGATTTCGGCGGAGGGCAGGAACCGCAAGGAACTGGCGGAAGCGACCCATGATGCAATCCGCGCTGCGCATGAGAGAATCGTATTGAAAAAGGAGCTTCCGGAACATGTTTGACCTTGGCGCATACCTCGCACAGTTTTCCGAAACGTGGAATCTTTTCATCCGCTGGAAACTGCCTGCGTTCATTGATGACAATGAGGACGGGCAATTCGGGCTGATCGACGGAAAACCTGCTCTTGCAAGGATTATGATGCCGCTGGTCGGTGCCGTCATGGGGGTCTGTCTTTATCTTCCGCTGTGGGGAATCACTGCGGTGTTCGGGCATGTGGCGGGGACAATTGCCGCCGCGGTTTTTGCACCGCTGGCAATTGAGTTCGCAACAGGATGGACGGGACTTTCCGCACTGGCGACTTATTTTCAGCTGCGGCGCGCCGGGGCTTCCCATGAGGAGGCGTTTTTTGCCAGGCCGCAGTCCATGACGGAGCCGCGTCCGCCGGTTTCGATGATCGGAATGCTGACGATTTACGTTCTGCGGATGGTGATGTTCGGCGCACTTGGTTCCGTTTACTGTTCTTTCTGGTTCATCGTCGTATTGACCGGCGGGTATCTTGTCCGCATGCATCTCTGCGGCATGAATGAACCGGGCGGCACTGTCGAGGATCACTATTATGCCCTGCCGGATGAGAAAATGCAGAAATACGGCTGGTATGCCGGACTGGGCGTCATGCTGATTGCGGGGATTTTCCATATTCCCGCAACTCTGATCGGGTTTATCTTTGCCGGGGGGATCGCGTGGCTTGCAAAGCAGCTCTGCCTTGATTCGATTTCCGGCATTAACCGCCAGGCGGTGGATGTATTCGGATATACGGCTGAAATCATTCTTCTGTTTATCGGGGTACTGCTTTTCACCGGCCCCGCAATGTGACGGGGATACCATCCGCCTCCTGCGGAAACATGAGATACTGAAAATACCGTTTTCAATTTTCTTTTTGCATATCCGGTTGTATATTAATGGTCTTCATTCAATAAAAATACAGAGGATGCAATGTATCAAAGTGCTTGTAGGGAAAAAACGCCGGAAATGAATTTTTCACGTATCAGAACACAGGCGAACACCTGTATGACGGTGCTTGCGCAGACTCTTGACGCGGTACTGAAAAAATCCACTCCTGCGGATAAATTCGTCAGCGGTTATTTCAGGAACGATAAACGGCTCGGTTCCCGCGACCGGCGCCTCATCAGCCGGATTGTTTTTTCCGTATTTCGCCAGTTCGGGTTTCTGCGCGCCACCTTTCACGGGCACCGGAGCATCCGCGCGTCCAGGCATACATTGTCGCTTTACATGCTGGGCGCATCGGTTCTGGAAGGATTTGCCCATGACGTCTGCCGCTGCTGGCTCGAACATGTTTCCATATCCGAAAATGATTTCCATGCCCTGGCGGAGATCAGAGAACCTCTGGAACGGTTCAAGGCATTTGCTTCGCTCGCAGGGACGGAATATGTGCCCGAAATCACGGATTCCGTTCCGGGGTGGGCGCTTCCCGAACTGACGGTGCCGTTCGATCAGCGTTTCTACGAGATACTTCAGACACGCCCCCCGATGTGGATCAGGGCACAGACAAAAGATATTTCAGGATTGATCGCATCCCTTGCAAAACAGGAGCTCCATGCGGAGCCTCACGCCCATATCGCCAATGCATTATCCATTGCGGACGCACATGTGAACCTATATACGCTTGAGGCGTTCCGGAAAGGGCTTTTCGAATTGCAGGATATTTCTTCGCAGTGCATCGGGCTGGCGTGTATGCCTGCTCCGGGTGAAATCTGGTGGGATGCCTGTTCCGGCGGCGGCGGGAAAGCGCTTCAGCTTGCTTCTCTCATGGAACGCAGAGGCGTTGTTACCGCAACCGATATCCGTGAATACAAGCTTCTTGATCTGAAGAAACGCGCCGCCCGTGCCGCCTTTCCGAACATCCGTACCGCCGAATGGAACGGAAAGGAGCCGGACAAAGGCAGGCGCGATCTTTACAGCGGAGTTCTGGTCGACGCCCCGTGCAGCTCCTCGGGACGCTGGCGACGGAATCCCGACGCCCGCTGGATCGCACAGCCGGAATGGCTGGAGGAACTGCCCGCAACTCAGAGGGAGATTCTCGACCATGCATCGAAAGCGGTCAGGCACGGCGGAGTTCTGGTCTATGCGACCTGTTCCATGTTCCGGCGGGAAAACGGGGATGTCGTCAAGG
>DXVA01000446.1 GCA_019408975.1 Lentisphaeria bacterium
TATTTCCGGATATAATATGATAACAGCAATACAAAAAATCAAGGAGATTATAAGAAATGCCTCAAAATTCCATTCACGTTTCGGGACGCGACATTCTGGTCAACGGCAGAAAAACGCAGATCCGTTCCGGCGCAATGCACTATTTCCGCATCCACCCGGACTACTGGCGCGACCGGATTGTAAAACTGCGCCAATGCGGGCTGAATACACTCGAAACCTATCTCTGCTGGAATCTCCACGAACCGCAGGAGGGCTGTTTCAATTTCACCGGATGGCTCGATTTCGTAAAATATGTCAGAATCGCGCAGGAGGAAGGGCTTATGGTCATCCTGCGCCCCGGAGGCTACATCTGTTCCGAATGGGATCTCGGAGCCCTTCCCTCCTGGCTCCTGACGAAGCCGGGGATGCATCTGCGCTGTATGAACGCTCCTTTCCTCAAGGCGCAGGACGCCTATTACCGCCGCATCCTCGAACTCATCAAGCCGCTTCAGTTCACGCAGGGCGGACCGGTCATCATGATGCAGATCGAAAATGAATACGGCTCTTATGGAAACGATCATGAGTATATTGCGCACTGCAAAGACCTCTTTCGTGAATGCGGAGTCGAAATTCCCCTTTTCACCTCCGACGGAGCGGGGAACCACTGGCTCAGCGCAGGAACCGATCCCGAACTTCTGCCGACGGTCAACGGAAGAAATCATCCGGCAGGCATGATCAGGGAGCTGGATGCGTTCCGCAGTCCGACGCCGCCGGTCATCATGGAACTCTGGAACGGAACCGGGCTTCACTGGGGAATCATGCGCCCCGAACATAAAGCCGAAGACGTGCGGCGCGACATTGCCGAAGCGATGGAACACAACATCAATTTCAATCTTTATATGTTCCACGGAGGCACGAACTTCGGTTTCATGGGAGGAGCCAACGGCGGCTCGAATCCGCTTGAAAACCCCTATAAGCCCATGCTGACCAGCTACGATGTGGACGCGCCTCTGAACGAATCGGGAGAACCGACCGGAAAATATTTCGCGATTCAGGCTGAAATCGCAAAACACGATCCCGGATTCCGACCGGAAACGCCCTGCGCAGTCACGAAAAAAGCCTATGGGAAAATCCGCCTGACGGAGTTTGCGACGCTGGAGGACTCCCTGAACCTGATTTCAAAAGCAGGAAAAGCGGTCTATGCCGAACCGATGGAATATTACGGACAGAATTACGGATTCATTCTTTACCGCTACCATCTGGAAATTCCCGGCAATGTGCGTCTGCACGGGCTCAAGGACCGCGCGCTTGCCATGGTAAACGGGGAAACCGTCGCCGTACTCTACCGCAATGACCGGAACCATTCTTTTCCCATACCGTTTCCCGGATGCAGGCTGGATATTTTGGTCGAGAACATGGGGCGCATCAACTTCGGGTATCGCATGGACGAGGAATTCAAAGGAATCCGCCGCCTGACACTGGACGGTCAGGAGCAATTCCATTGCGAAGTCTGCAATCTGCCGATGGACAATCTCGAAAAACTCCGTTTCCAGCCGCTGGGAGCGACAAAGAATGTCCCCTCATTCTACCGGGGGACGTTCGAAGCGGAGGAGCTGTGCGACACCTTCCTGCGGATTCCCTCCGGCAATAAAGGGATTCTGTGGATCAACGGATTCAATCTTGGACGCTATTGGAACATCGGCCCCCAGAAAACCTTGTATGTTCCTGCGCCGCTGTTGAAAAAAGGAACCAATGAAGTAATCGTTTTCGAGCTTCACGGACTTTCGGAAAACAGTCTGGAATCCGTAGATGCGGAAGATTTCGGGCCGCGCGTCCCGATGATGCTGCCGTAATCCCGAAACCGGAAAGATGGCGGAGTTCATGCTCCGCCGTGCCTCTCTCTTTTTCGGAACACTTATTTTCCGAAAAGCTCCAGTTTCTTTTTTTCCGCTTCCCCGTAAATTTCATTGTCGCGCTCCGTCCTTACATAATGCCCGGTTTCGGCAATGAACTGTATCCGGTATTTG
This sequence comes from Lentisphaeria bacterium, assembly GCA_019408975.1. Taxonomy (GTDB): domain Bacteria; phylum Verrucomicrobiota; class Lentisphaeria; order Victivallales; family UBA1829; genus UBA11452. Next base: position 2,007 of record DXVA01000446.1, read on the forward strand.
CCCGGAATCGAGTTCGCAACGCTGAACTGTCCGGCGGGAGCCACACAGGGATCAAACAGCGCGGGAACGACAACGGCCGGAATCCGGAGATATTTCGCGGAAACCGCCGCATCGAAATAAGCAAGAACCTCCATAGCTTCGGGATGTTCCTGAACATATTTCCTTACAGCCTCCCCGCTTCCCGACGACTGATATTTCAAGCGCGCCGGATTGTTGCCGAATGTCGGCACGCCGAGAAACGCCGCCTTGAACCGGGAATCCCACGGCAGCATCAGCGCCCCCATCCCGCCGCCCATGCTGGAACCCATATAGTTCAGGTTCCCCGCGACATCCGGGTACATGTCGATCAGGATCGTCGCCGCAAGCCAGAGATCCGTAATCGCGCCCCGCAGGACGTAAGTCTCTTTCGCGCGGATGCCGTGAAGCACATGTTTCAACGGCTGCCACGGAATATCCCTGCACTGGGAAAGCCCCAGCCCGCGCACGTTCGGACAGCACAAGGTAAAATAGGAATCGCAGGGCGGAGTGGACATATTGCCATATCCCTGCCCGATCAGGATTCCCCCTCTGGAATGCTTTGGACGGGAAATCCACATCACAATCTCCCGATTGTCCCAGGTCTTTGCGCGGACGGCATAAATCCGGCAGTCAGGCAGTTCGCTCCAGATTTCGCGTTCAATATGATAATAGAGTTTATGCTCCATTGCAAGCGTATGGGTCTCCTCCCAGAACTTCCTGAACCCGGCGGGTTCGGGGGGAGCGGTCAGCTTCAGCAGCTCCTCCTGTGAAAGCCCATTGGTCGGGTCATACGGGAAATCATGCTTGATGTTCATCGGAAAAACCTTTCATTTCAACATTGCCTCGGCATGTTTACGCGCGACTTCACCGCCGCCGAGCATACGCGATATCTCGGTAATCCTGGAAGCCTTGCCCAGCTTGCAGATATGCGTGGTGGTGACATCCGCCGCGGATTCCTTGCTTACCATGAAATGAACCGAAGCGTTGCAGGCAACCTGCGGCAGATGCGAAATACAGAGAATCTGCTTGTTTTCCGCAAGCGCCGCAATCTCCTGCCCGACCCGCGACGCGGTCTCTCCGCCGATATTCGCGTCGATTTCGTCGAAAATCAGAATCGGAATGGAATCCGCCTCGGCAAGCACCGTTTTCGCAGCAAGCATCACACGCGACAATTCGCCGCTGCTGGCGACTTCCCGCAACGGCATCAGCGGTACGCCGGGGTTCGCGGTAAACATGAATTCAACCTTATC
>DXVA01000447.1:0-383 GCA_019408975.1 Lentisphaeria bacterium
CTGTTCTGATGTTATTTTTATAAAAATTCTCCTTGCATATCAGACAACTGACAAGTATATTGGAGCAGAAGCCGGTAACAGTTTTTTCTTACCCGAACCTGAAAGCAGTTGAAGGATGCAGACATGACGTTTTTCGAAAACATCACAACATCCAATGCGATATCCAAATTGGAACAGATACTGCTGGATATAGAAAAGAAATGGAGAATCCATATCACCATTCATGACCATAAGGGATTGCTTTGCCTGCCGGACGGACATCATATCCTGCCGCATCGGAATGTCCACCAGAATATATGCTGCCGTTGGAAGGCAAGGCAGCCGGACGTTCACAGCCGCTGTCTTGCGCATTGCAAGACCGGAGCGATCAGGCTGTTGACGGA
>DXVA01000447.1:393-3248 GCA_019408975.1 Lentisphaeria bacterium
CCAGTTCAGACAATCTGCTGGAGATATCTTACGGAAGTTATTGTACCGATTTACCGGGGACGTGAGCACGTCGCAACTTTTTTCGGCGGAACTTTCCGGCTTCCGGCATCGCAGCTTCCGGAACGGGATGAATCGCCGGATGAAGAGTATTGGCGTTTGTACCGAACGTTGCCGGAATGGAGTGATTCCTGCGGAAATGAAATCTCTCTGCTGCTGCAGATGGTCGGGGCTGGTTTCCTGCAGATTGCGAATCGGCTTTATGAGGACTGCCTGAACCAATACGGGCGGGCTGGTCACATTAAGCGTTTCATTAATTATTATGCGAATACAGACACCAAACTGAAAGATCTGGCAAAATATCTGGGACTTTCCGAATCGAGAACCAGTCACCTGGTAAAACAGATGTTCGGATGCTCATTTCACCATTTGCTGAACCAGCAGCGGATTCGCCATGCAAAATCCTTGTTGTATTCCAGAAACCTCTCCATTCAGGAAATCGCGGAACAGGTCGGTTTTTCCAATGAATTTTATTTCAACCGTGTTTTCAGGAAGATCGAGGGAGTGCCTCCCGGTACTTTGCGCAGGCAGATGTTGAATCTGCCGCATGAATGATATCTGAGGCGGCTCCTGGTAAAAAATAAATGATGCCGTATGCAGGATCAGAACTGTATTTTCAGACAAAAGAAACCCCGGCGCGTCCGGGGTTTCTGAATCGGTAAAAGAGGCAATCTTATTCAGGCAGGCGGAATGCCTTGATGAGATCCTTTTTCTGTTCTTCATTGATCGGTTTGACACCGCCGAGGCGCTTGGAGGCGAGAAGGCTGTTCGCACAGAATTCCGCGACTTCAAGACGGTCGAATGCCTGAAGCAGGGTGCTGCCGACCGTCAGCAGGCAGTCGTTGCGGAGCATGATCACCGGAGCGTTCGGGGCAATCTTTTTGACGGTTGCCATCGGGTCTTTGTAGTGTTCCGCGCAGGGAATGTCTACGATGTCGCGAAGCAGGATATAGCTTTCGGGAATGGTCTTGGTGTCGATCTTTTCCTCCGTGACCGCATAACCCATGACGTTGACAGGTTTGGAGACGATGATCGCATTGACCCACGGATGCGTGTCGTAGATCGCTTTGAAGAATCCTGCCGCGCGGCTCGGAATCTTGCCCATTTCACGGTAGTTGTCCTGAATCAGAACCAGCTCGTCGTTGCGGAGATTCATTCGGTCGAGTCCTTTCGGCGTCACAAGGAACTGATCCTGGGAAACACGTGCGGAGAACGTTCCGTCGGTGGAGAAGGAGAGCATACGGTTGTAGGAACGGTTGATCAGCTTGACCATTTCTTCACGGAGTTCGCATTCCCTGACGGAGTGTTCCGCGGGAATGAATTCAGGCATCAGTTTCTTTTCCAGCGTGCGGGAAAGGGCGCGTGTTTCCGCATCGAGCGGCCTGATCTTGCCGAGAGCTTCCGCCTTGATTTCGATTCTGGCAAGGTAGTCAAGAGTTTCAAAACGTTCGAAAGCTTCAAGCAGGTCCTTGCCGGAGGTGCAGACTCCGTGGTTCTGGAGCAGAATGCAGTTATGTCCTTTTTCAAATTCAGCGGAAACGAGATTGCCGAGCGCTTCGCTTCCGGGAACTTCATAACCGGCGAAACCGATGTCGCCGCAGATCTCGGCGGCTTTGGTGAGGAGCGAAGTATTGGGCTTGCGTCCGGTGATGCTGAAAGCGACAAGCGCCGCCGGATGCGCATGGAGAACCGCCTTGATGTCGGGACGGAGTTTATAGATATGGCGGTGAAATGGGAATTCACTGGACGGCTTGTGAATACCGACTACGGTGCCGTCGGCTTTCACGCAGACGATGTCTTCGGGACGGAGTGTTCCCTTGTCCACGCTTCCGGGGCTGATCCACATATTGCCCTCGTTGTCGAGGATGGAAAGATTCCCTCCGGAGGTGGTTGTCATTCCGTAGCCGTAAAGGCGTTTCATAATAAGGGTGATGAGGTCACGCGGGTGCATCATATCGAGATTCATGATCGACTCCTTTTGTTAAAAACTTAAGCTATATACTGTACACGTTCTCTCCGAAAACACAATACTGCATCACAAAAATTTTGATTTAATATGTATCGGAATTGTTAATTCGCAAAGATGTGATATAGTAAATTTAACTTTCTTCTTACAATTTTTGAATCAAGCATGGAGTCTTTTATGATCCGGAAAACCGCGTCCGTTGCAGTGACGTTTCTCATGATGGCGCTTTTTCTTGCCGCGTGCGGCCCCGAACGCGCGTCCAAAGAAATCAAACAGCTGAAAGTCACGCAGGGGGCGGACCAGTATGCTTTGCCGGGGGAGCCGTTTTCGAAGGAACTGCGGATCATCGCCTATGGGCCCGAGGTGCGCAGCGCCGGCGGCAAAGTACGCAGCGAAGGGGTTCCCGGGGTCAAGCTTCTGCTGACGCCTGTGGAAGGTTCCGATCTTAAAATCGAGCCTTCGGAGGTGGAAACGGACATCACCGGCGCCGCAGGCGCGAGGATCATCGCCGGAAAGAGCGTCGGAGACAATTATATCCGCGTGACTCCGGTCGGGCATGAGAACCGCAGCACGCTGGTTCGGGTCGGCGTCGGCGCAAAGCTTTCCGGCGGCGAACAGGAAGGCTGGGTGAACTCCCTGCTGACGGACCCGATTTCCATCCGCCTTGTCAAGCCTGACGGCAAACCAGCTTCGCATATTCCTGTTTATTTCAGCGTGATCTCAAGCCCCGAGAATAAAAATACCGCAAAAGTCCTGACCCGTTCCGCGGTTACGGACGACAACGGAGTGGCGCAAACGCATGTTCAGCTCGGCGGAAAGACCGGTGAATACA
>DXVA01000448.1 GCA_019408975.1 Lentisphaeria bacterium
GAGACAGGCTGTGCGGTTTTTCTGGTGAAATCAGTTTTCCAGTACTGGCGTTTCTGAAAATGGCGTCGCGGGCCTTCCGAGTGAAACGAGAGGACATACCCCGGCGCAAGCTGGTCGATATGCGTATAAATGGTTCCGGTGGGCACATACTGGAGGGAAAGGTAGTCCCAGAGAGCCTGTTCGTCAATATGCCGTTTCACGAACGGAAGCTGTTTCAGCGCGTTGATCGAACTGGCGAAAGCGAAATGCGCGGCGTCGCGATAGTAGTAAAGCGGCTTGATTCCCATACGGTCGCGCGCAAGAAGCATGATACCGAGTTTCGTATCGTAAAGAGCGAACGCGAAGAAACCGTCCAGATGCTGCAGAAAAGCGCTGCCGCACTCCTCGTAAAGATGGAGAATGACTTCCGTGTCGCTCTGCGTCCGGAACTGGTGCCCGCGTTCCTCAAGCACTTTGCGGAGAGCAAGATAGTTGAAGATTTCGCCGTTGAAGACGATCCAGAGCGTTCCGTCTTCATTGCAGAGAGGCTGTCCGCCGGTTTCAAGGTCAATGATCGACAGGCGCGTATGTGCAAGCCCCGTGTTGTAATTCACATAAATATCATGTCCGTCGGGACCGCGCAGAGCCATCGCATCCATCATTTTCTGCAAAAGCTCCGGCTCAGGTTCCGAAAAATCAAAATTTACATATCCCGCTATTCCGCACATTTTTGTTCCAATCCTCCTGATGTCTGGATGCAGCAAGCCGTTTCCGACCCTCGGCAAGCCTGCGCATCGCGTCCGGTTCAAAACAGCTTGAAATGAAATAATCGGCAATCATCCGGACCGCCAACGGCGACAGATGAATCATATCTTCCTTGTAGAAACGGTAATCGCGCAGTTCATCCATGACGATCTCATACACCGGAAAATACACCATCCCGTCCATATCCCCGCAAACCTCGTGAATCGCAGTCAGAAGCAAAGCCTTGCTCCGTGCGTTCACAACAAGCTCCCCCGGATAATGGCGCACCGGAGAAAGCGTAAACACGATGAGACACTCCGGGTTGTATCCCCGCACCCCTCCCGCAATGCGCCGGAGACTTTCCTCGCACTGTTCCAGAGTCAGCAGGTGGCGGAAAAACGCGGTTCCCGGGACCTTATGGCAATTCGCAACGACCCGCCCTTCCTCTTTCTCAATATAGACGACTGCGGATGACAGAGTCACAATCAAAACTCCAGCCTTTGCAAGCGTCCGCCGGAAATTCACCAGAGAACGGTTGCAGCCATCCACGGCGCAATCAAGGTCAGAAGAAGAAAAAGAACCGTGATGAAGCCACGAGTGGTACATGCCGTTGAACTCGAAAAAATCTTCTCCGGTATAGTTCTCCCCCTGCACAACATGTTCCACGGCGTCCGCAATCGAAACCGGATTGTAAAGAATGCCGTTCGGGTTCTGCGCGCCGGAAAAACCGCACGCAAGCAGTTCTCCGACAAGTTCTTCCGAGAAACAGGAGCCGATGGAGGCAATCACCGTGTCTCTGGGAAGCCGCGGACGGTTCCAGTTCAAATTCACGCGCAGGGTCGGGGGGCGCCCGTAATCATGGGACGGATTCACCGGACGGCTCCTTTCTCACGGAATGCGTCCTCCAGACGTTCGCGCAAAAGTGAATGGCGCGGCTCTCGCACCGCATTCCGCACCGCCATCGAAACGGCTTTGCGGGAACCGACGAGAATCATCAGTTTTTTCGCACGCGTCATGCCCGTATACAGCAGATTGCGCTGGAGCATCATGTAATGCTGGGAAAGGATCGGCATGATGACCACCGGAAATTCACTGCCCTGCGACTTATGGATCGTAACCGCATACGCAAGCGTGAGCTGTTCCGCGTCTTCAAAAGAATAAGTGACATCGTTCAGGTCGAACCGCACCACGAACTCGGAATCGGAATGGCGGATCGCCATGATACGCCCCATATCGCCGTTGAAAACACCTTTGTCGTAATTGTTCGAGGTCTGCATGACGCGGTCTCCGATCCGGAATGTGCGCCCCGCGCTCGTAAAAGCAAGTTTGCTTTCCCCGTTCACCAGTGACTGAAGCCGTTCGTTCATCGCAATCGTGCCGCAGACTCCCCGGTTCATCGGGGTGATCAGCTGAATGTCATTCTTCGGGTCAAACCCGAAACGCACGGGAATGCGGTCAATCATCATCCGTTCGATCACATCCGCAGCTTCCTCCGGTTCGTCTTTCTCGATCCAGTAGAAATCGGCAAGTTCATTTTTCGGATAATAAAGTCCGTCATCGGGCATTTTCCCTTCGTTGACATTGTGCGCTGCATGGATGATACCGCTGCCCGCGCCCTGACGGAAGATTTTCGTCAGGCGGGAAACAGGGACAAGCCCGCATTCGATCAGATCGTTGAGTACATTGCCGGGGCCGACCGAGGGAAGCTGATCCGCATCGCCGACAAGAATCACGCAGGCTCCGGGGCGCACAGCGCGGAAAAATGCGACAGACAAAGGCAGATCCAGCATCGAGACTTCGTCCAGCACGTAAAGTTCATACTGCAAAGGATTTGCGCGTCCGTGAACGAAACGCCGCTCCGCGGGGTCCCATTTCAGGAGACGGTGTATCGTGGACGCGGGAAGCCCGGTCGTTTCGGACATCCGTTTTGCGGCGCGCCCGGTGGGAGCCGCCAGCACAATATTGAGTTTCGCGGCAGTCGCGCGCCGGACAATCTCCGAAACGACAGTCGTTTTACCGACGCCGGGACCGCCGGTGATGATCGAAAACGCCGACGCCCCGGCGGTCTCGACCGCGCGGAGCTGTTCCTCACTGAATCTGGAATCCGGCGGTGTCTTGAAGTTCAGGACGGCATGACCGAAATGCCTTTCGCGCGCGGCGAGATTGGCAATCAGTTTCGGAAGCTCCTCCTCGCAGCGCAGAAGCCCCGGCTCGTAAACCATGTCAATGCCGGAATGCGAACGGCGGATCACGGCAAGGTCTTCCAGAAGCGCCAACTCCAGCGCCTGCTCCGCATTCGCCTCCTCCACCTCCAGCAGGCGCGCAACCGTCTGGATGAATTCTCCGCGCGGCATACAGACATGTCCGGCAAGGCGAATCTGCGACAACGCATAGGTTACGCCCGATTTCAGGCGTTTGGCATCCGCTTTGCCGATTCCCGATTTTTCCGCAATCCGGTCCGCCATAATGAAACCGATGCCATCAATATCCGAAGCAAGACGGTAAGGGTCCTTGC
>DXVA01000449.1 GCA_019408975.1 Lentisphaeria bacterium
AAAGTGTCACCTGTTTTTTACTGAAAAACAGAACCATTTATTCCCGCACATGACAAAGTGTTATTCTGTCCTTTGGAATGCCGTTTATTTCTCTTCCAATGTCATCTACGTTGTTCGACCTCCTTCTTGGTTAGCTATTGTCTATTACCTCAACGTGAGGATAATTTTCGTTCAGGAGTATAAAACGCAAAAACGGCTTAACCCAGAGATGGGCAAGCCGTGTTTGGAAGAGAATGACAATGTGGAGAAAGCAAAAAAAAAAATGCCGAACGCCTCCAAACACTGTGTCTATAGGTCCCGCCAAGAACCTGCTTCTATCATGCTAGAAAGCGCCCGGCAAGATGTGAGGACACAATCTCACCGGGTACATTTCACCTAGGATAGAAGCAAATGAAACTTTCAACTTGGCGGGTTTATAGACACATTTGCTGAAATATACTGATTGTAAATGAACCGATGCTCTAAAAAGCATCACCTGTACTGTAACACTGTTCTATCTCGTTGTCAATGGCTGATATGAATATTGTGCAAATGTTTTTTCTGCCGACTGTAAAAGGAAATGCGGGTGTTTTGCCTGTCATATGAAGGATTCAGAGACGCTTGAGAAAATCGCCCCCCCTGCCTTGCAACGGGTAGTTACAGCAATAAAAAAGCCGTCCAATGGACGGCTGAATGTTTAATTGGTAGCGGGGGCAGGAATCGAACCTACTACCTCCAGGTTATGAGCCTGACGAGCTACCAATGCTCTACCCCGCGATAAGTTTCTTTATCTTGTAGGCTCATAATATACGTGCGATTCCGCATATTACAAGCACTATTCGAAAAAATATTCGATTTATTCGGAAAATAACCGCGTTTTCTTAACTCCACGGTATCTTATCAGACAAATCAATATCTGTAATGTTCCGGCTTATACGGACCATTCACCGGAACGCCAATATAATCCGCCTGTTTCTTCGTCAAAGTCGTCAGGTGAGCACCCAGTTTCTCCAGATGAAGACGCGCAACTTCTTCATCCAACTCCTTCGGCAAACGGTAGACCGCTGTTTTCAGGTTCTCCGTCGCAAGCTTGATCTGGGCAAGAGTCTGGTTCGTAAAGGAACAGCTCATCACAAAGCTCGGATGCCCGGTGGCGCAACCGAGGTTCACAAGACGTCCCTCGGCAAGCAGATAAATACTGTGACCGTCTTTGAATGTGAACCTATGAACCGGGCACTCGCAGCCTTTGATCTCCGTCACTTTCACGCCCTTACAGGCTTTCAGTTTCGCAACCTGAATCTCATCGTCGAAATGACCGATGTTACAGACAATCGCCTGGTCTTTCATCTTCGCCATATGTTCAGCGGTGATGATATCCACATTGCCTGTCGTCGTCACATAGACATCCGCCTCGGGAAGCGCCTCCTCAAGCGTCACGACCTGGAGCCCCGCCATACATGCCTGAAGCGCACAGATCGGGTCGATTTCCGTCACGAGGACACGCGCACGCTCATTTTTCAGTGCCTCGGAACATCCCTTACCCACGTCGCCGTAACCGCAGACACATGCAACTTTTCCTGAAAGCATCACGTCAAGAGCACGTTTGATGCCGTCCGTCAAAGAGTGACGGCAACCGTAAATATTATCGAACTTGGATTTGGTGACGGAATCGTTGACGTTGATCGCGGGGAACAGAAGCTCACCCTTTTCTTCAAGCTGGAGCAGACGGTGCACGCCTGTCGTGGTTTCTTCGGACACGCCGCGCAGTTTCTTCGCGACTTTCGTCCAATGTCCCGGTTTTTCCTTGAGAACGCGTTTCAGCAGATTGAAAATTACGCCCTGTTCCTCACTCTCCGGTTTCCTGTCAAGGAACTTCGCATTCTTCTCCGCCTTGACGCCGAGATGGATCAGCAATGTGGCATCGCCGCCGTCGTCTACGATCTGATCAGGGCCGGAACCGTCCGGCCATGTCATTGCGCGATAGGTGCAGTCCCAGTATTCTTCCAAAGTTTCACCTTTCCATGCAAACACCGGAATGCCCTCGGCGGCAATCGCGGCGGCGGCATGATCCTGTGTCGAGAAGATATTGCAGGACGCCCAGCGGACATCCGCACCGAGTTCAACCAGCGTTTCAATCAGCGCAGCGGTCTGGATCGTCATGTGCAGACTGCCCATGATCCTGATCCCTTTCAAGGGTTTCTGCCTGCCGTATTTTTTACGCGCAGCCATGAGCCCGGGCATTTCCTTTTCCGCAATGTCGAGTTCCTTGCGCCCGAATGCCGCAAGAGAGATATCCTTTACCTTGTAGTCGGGAACCATTACTTTTTTTGCCTTCGGGGCAGTCTTTGCTTTTGCCATGAGTCACTCAATCCTTATTTACAGCATATTGTTTTTTTATCTTTTCAAATTCTTCTGTGATCGCGGGCCAGCGTTCCGGGGGAATCTGGGCGCCAAACACCTGGACAATTTCCGCACCGAGGACGGACCCCATCCTGCCGGCGGCTTCCACGCCATATCCGTTCAAGTAACCGTAAAGGAAACCGCCCTGCCAGAGATCCCCTGCCCCGGTTGTATCGACCGCATTCACCAAGACCGGCGGAATCCGGTGATTCACACCGTTTTCACGGATGAAAGAACCCTCTTTTCCGAGTTTCACCACAACCACGGGACAGTAATGGAACAGATTTTCGGCAACGGCTTCCGGCGAAAACTTCTCGTATTTGCAGAATTCCTTTGCCTCGTCTTCATTCGCGAAAATGATATCGACATATTTTTCGAGGAGTTCATGAAGTTCCGAACGGAAAAGACGGACCACCTCAAATGAGGCAAAGTCCAAACTGATGACACATCCGTGTTTTTTCGCCAGCATCAGAATCTTTTTCACGACATCAATGAAAAACAGAAGGTATCCTTCCAGATGGACATGGGTAATGCCTTCGAAATCGGCATCGGAAATATCCTCGACATTGATCGTCGCAGTCGCACCGAGATCCGTCCGCATGGTCCGTTCGGAATCCGGAGTCACAAGACAGAGGCAAGTCCCCGTTGCCGCTGTTTCGGTGTATTTGAAAGAGGAGACATCCCCCCCCAGGTTCCGGTAGGAATCCGTGTAATAACGCCCGTCTTCATCCTTGCCTAGCTTTCCGATAAATGCTGTTTTAAGCCCAAGCGCAGTCAAAGCGGCAATCGTATTGAACGCGGAACCGCCGATTGCTTTCGACATTCCTTCCTGATCGAGCTTGTCAAT
>DXVA01000045.1:0-4704 GCA_019408975.1 Lentisphaeria bacterium
GATCAGCGTGCGGCAGCTCTTCATCAGGTGCCCGAACTGCTGAATGCGCTCCACATTGGTTTTCTTCGTATAAAGCACGCTGGTGTGTCCGAGTCCGCCGAAATCCAGAAGCGCCTGCGCATTCTTGAGAGCGGCGTCGAAATCCTTTACCTTATAAAGAGCGAGCACCGGAGAAAGTTTCTCGCGGGAGAACGGATAATCGGGACCGACGCCTTTTGTTTCGGCGATCAGGACTTTGCTGCGCTCAGGGACTTTGACGCCCGCCATCGCCGCAATCTTGAATGCGGACTGTCCGACAATCGCCGCATTGAGCCTGCCGTTGACGAAGATCGTCTTGCCGACTTTCTCCTTTTCATCAGGCTTGAGGATATAGGCGCCGCGCTTGACGAATTCAGCCTTGACTTCATCATAAACTTCTTCAACGACCGTGACGGACTGCTCGGAAGCGCAGATCATGCCGTTGTCGAAAGTTTTACTCTGAAGAACCGAGCTGACGGCAAGTTCGATGTTGCAGGTCTCGTCCATGATGACCGGAGTATTTCCGGGACCGACGCCCAATGCGGGAATTCCGCTGGAATAGGCAGCCTTGACCATGCCCGGACCTCCCGTTGCAAGAATCACATTGACGTCGGGATGGCTCATAAGACGCTGGCTCAGCGCCACGGTCGGCTCCTCGATCCATCCGATGATGCCTTCCGGCGCACCGGCTTTGACTGCGGCGTCCAGAACGAGCTTCGCGGCGGCGATCGTGCACTTCTTGGCGCGCGGATGCGGGCTGAAGATGATGCCGTTGCGGGTCTTGAGCGCAATCAGGGATTTGAAGATCGCGGTGGAGGTCGGATTGGTGGTCGGGATGATTCCGGCGATGAGCCCGAGCGGTTCGGCTACGGTGTCGACGCCGAGCGCCTGGTCATGCTCCAGAATTCCGCAGGTCTTCATATCTTTGTACTTATGATAAATATATTCGGAGGCGAAGTGGTTCTTGATGACCTTGTCTTCGACTACGCCCATGCCGGTTTCTTCGACGGCCATCTTGGCGAGCTCGATACGTGCATTGTTGGCGGCGAGAGCTCCGGCGCGGAAGATCGCATCGACCTGCTCCTGGGTAAACTCGGCGTATTTGCGCTGAGCCTCTTTGACGGTTTCGATGGTCTTGTCGAGAACTGCGAGCTGCTGCGCTTCCAGTTCTTCTTTCGTCGGGGTCGGATTTTCCACTTTAGCTGCTGCTTTAGCTTTTCTCATAAGTAGGCACTCCTTAAAATGTTTGGAAACCTCATTTCCGGACCTTCCGGAGAGGAAAGTTTCATTTTTCCTTTTGATGCCGTATAAAATACAGCCTTTCGGAAACATTTCAAGAGTCAATTGTGATTTTTTTAACAAAAATATTGTATTTTACGATTCTATTTGTGAAATATTAAACAATACACTCATTTTCATACCTTTTGTTATAATATTGCACTCCTGATCCGGTGATGGGGAAGAAACTGGACTGATGCAAAAAGTATTGCATATCGGAATTTTCGTTTGCGGCAGCGGTCGGTTTCATGCGGAATTGCGGGGGAAAGTGAAAGGACAAAGGTTTTCCTGCTTTTTTCCGGAAAAAGACTTGATTTTGCCTGAAAACATGCGATTTTTAATACCGTGACTGAACAGAACAGCAATCAACAAAGGATTCAAACATGAGTTATCTGGTAAAAAAAGCGGCAGGCCCGGTCAAACTGGACGCGGAATGGGAATCTCCGGTCTGGAGCAATGCAGTGGAACTTAAACTTGATTATGTTTTCGACAGAAGCAGCTCGCACCGCCCGGATACGCGCATCAGAATGCTGTATGACGACCGGAACATCTACGGTCTGTTTCAGGTCAAGGACCAGTATGTCAGGGCGGTCGCGGAAAAGAATCAGGATCAGGTCTGCCAGGACAGCTGTGTCGAATTTTTCGTCAAACCCGCCAATGCCGAACGTTATTTCAACTTCGAAATGAACTGCGGTGGCAAAATCCTGCTTTACCATGTCAGGAACTGCCGCTCCGGGGACTATACTCCGGTTCCCGAGGACGATCTGGCGGCAATCGAACTCTTTCACACTCTTCCGGAGAGGATTACGGAAGAAATCACCGAGCCGGTCACATGGCGCCTCGGATTCAGGATTCCGCTCACATTCTTTGTGAAATACTCCAATATCAATCCGGCACTTTCCGGTCAGAAGTGGACGGCGAACTTCACGAAATGCGCAGACAAAACCTCGCATCCGCACTGGCTTTCGTGGCAGGCGTTACCAAAATGCGACTTCCATCTGCCGGATTATTTCGGTGAATTGGTTTTCGAGTGAGAACCATATCGCAGAAATCGGTAAAAAAATTCTTTTTCTATGCTGCGGGGATTGAAATTATCCTTTTGGGTGTTATAATCTATTAGTGTCACGTGACACCATCTTTTAGATTTCAACCTGAACAGAAGGATTTCAGACAAAATGGAAAACGAAAAAGTTCTGCAAATCGGAACCCTGTTCCGCCTGACGCAATTCAAACCGGACCGTCTTGCATTCCTGCATGAAGTCGGAATGAACGCCTGTCAGCTCTGCGGAATCGACGACAACTATCTCGCAGGAAAACAGGGGGCGGAAAATACAGCGCAGCTTGCCGCGGCGCTGGAAAAATATGAGATTGAGCCTGTCTCCCTGTTCTTCTCATTCCCCGACCAGAACTGGAGTTCCGACAAGGCGCTCAACACGGTCGGCATGACGAAACTGTGTGTCCGCGCGAAACGCTTCGCCTCTGCGGCGCGCCAGATGAACTGGGGCATGAAAAACTTCGGCATCCGGCATCTGGTCTGCCACGTCGGCTTTCTGCCGGAAGAACCGGATGAATTTGAACATTTCATCAATGATCTGCGGGAATTCTGCAAGCTGGCGAAGGAAAACGGGCAGTATTTCCTTTTTGAAACCGGCCCGGAAACGGATCAGGAAATCAGGAAATGCATTGATATGCTCGGCATGGACAACGTCGGGATCAACCTTGATCCGGCGAATCTTCTGCTTTATGATAAAACGGAGCCGCTGGATTTTGCGGACACTCTCGGCAGATACGTCCTCGGCGTCCACTGCAAGGACGGGCGCCGCCCGGTTGACGGCGCGGCAATGGGCAGGGAAACGCCGCTCGGCAAAGGCGATGCGAAATTCGGCGAAGTCATGGAAAAACTTTACGCACTCGGTTTCCGCGGACCGCTCATCATCGAACGCGAAATTCCGCCGGGGCCGGAACAGGATGCAGATATCAGATCCGCGATGACTTATCTGCATGAACTGAGAAGCAGACTGATGAAATAAATCACAGGAACCGCGGAGACAGGAGAAAAAGACATGTCAATCACATCCAAAGACATTGCCAGACTGGCAGGCGTTTCCCGCTCTGCCGTTTCCGCGGTCCTGAACGGACATTACAATAAAGTCTCCGTTGAAAAACGCGAAAAGATTCTTGCAATCGCCCACGACCTGCGTTACCGCCCGAATCCGGTTGCGCTGATGCTCGCCAAGAAAAAAACCAGGCGGATCGGCATCATCACGAGCCCGTTCATGTCCGGCATTTACAGCGATATGATCAGCAAGATCACGTTTCTTCTCGGAGAGCGCGGTTATCACTCCTCGCTGGTCATGCCGCTCGACGCGAAACAGGAGCTTGAGGCGATCATGGATTTCGAGTCTTTCGGCGTGGACGGCATCATCATTGCCTACGCGCTCAACGATGTAAAGAAACTCAACGCCAAAGTGCCGCTGGTCAGCATGTCCCCCTACCCGAAACAATATGAACTGCGTGTCGATCTCAAATACGCATTTGAACTCGCCGTCACGCACTTCCGCAAACACGGGCATAAGAAGATCGGCTTTGTCTGCCCGAATCTGTCGGTGGTGCCTCTCCAGTGGGAGGGATATATGGCGGCGATCGGGACTTCACCCGCCTATAAGCTCGAAATCACGGAAAACCCGAAGTTCTCCGAGGAGCTCGCCATTCTGCTTGAACAGGAGGAGGTTCATGCATGGACCGTCACCAACGACCTGCTTGCGGCACGCCTGATGCGCCATCTGATCTCCGCAGGCTACAAGGTTCCGGAAGACGCCGCCCTGATCGGGTTCGACGGTTCCGCCTTTGTCGAAGTGACTCCAAGCCCGCTGACGACCATCGTGTTTCCGTCCAGCCGGATTGCGGAGCGCTGCATTGATCTCCTGTTTGAAAAGATCGAGTCCGGCGATATGACATTCCATACCAATCCCGAACTCATCAAGCCGGAGCTCCACATCGGCGAAAGCTGCGGCTGCAAAACGAAGAAACCTTACAAGATCACCTGGGATCACCAGCTCATCACGCTGGATACGGAGATCAAAGGCAAAAAGACATGAAAAAAGACCCGGGAAACGATATTCTGCCTCTCGGGTCTTTTCCTCTCCGTTTTTTGTTCAGTCTGCCGGGAAAGCCATGGTGCAGTAATACGCCAGATTCGGCTGGCGGACATCCATCCTGCCGTACTGCACGGAGACGGGAATACTGCTCCGGACACGCAGCGCGTATTGTGTCGCCCGCGGAACCTTGAACTGCAAGTCGGACTCCTGATCCAGCCGGATGGCACGAATACGGCGCGCTCCCACCGGGTGTTTCAATCCGAGCACCGGCTCCCGATCCTCGAAATACAGGTCGATCAGCACCTCCGCA
>DXVA01000045.1:4714-19286 GCA_019408975.1 Lentisphaeria bacterium
GTATTGAGAATCATCAGAGATTCATGGTTGACCAGATCCCCGTCGCCGCCTGCGGGCGGAAGCCAGCAGTCCGGCACGATCCATTCACGCCGCCCGCTCACAATCCGAGCACTTTCTGCGCGTTTTTATACAGGATCTTCGCCTTGTCCCCGTCAGGGATATCCATCGCCTGAATGACTTCAATCGCAAACCGCATCTGCATCGGCCCCTGAAGCGGTGCATCGGTTCCGAATACGATGTGGTCGGCGCCCGCAATCGTATACATCTTTTCCATTACGCCCGGATAGACGTACATCAGATAATGCGCCGTGTCGATATACACATTCGACAGGTTCATCTGCATGACCGCTTCTTCCTAATCCATGTTCGGGAAATACGGATAATTGCCGTTCTGGTAGATGCCCCCCATATGAGCAAGCACGAACTTCGTCTGCGGATGGTTCTTCGCGATTTCGGCAACCGTCACCGCAGGAGAAAAACCGGTGCCCGGCATACACGAAACATGGAAAATCATCATCGGCGTCATATCGGCGACCGCCTCGACCCAGCGGCGGTTCGACGGAGTCGAGAGCACGAATCCATGATAATCCGGATGAATCTTCACTCCGCGGAACTTCGGATTGCTTTTCAGCAGCTCCAAATCGCCGAGCGACTCGGAAAAGGTCGGACTGACCACCACATAACCGAGCAGTTTCTCTGTTTCCTGCAACGCCGCGTCCAGCTCCGCGTTCCCCTCGCGAATATCATACATCAGCGACCGCGACGACGAAACGCAGAGCGTATCCACGCCGGACTTTTCGCAATACTCCTCCAGTTTCGCGGCGTCCGCCTGCCAGAAAGGGGCAATGTTGATATTGCCGAGATGTCCATGAATGTCAATGATCATTTCGTTCACACTTTCAGAATGTTGAGTTCACGCCCGAGACTGGAAAGCTGTTCCGCCGGAGCGTCTTTCCTGACGATGAGCCCGTCCTCCCAGCGGAATCCCATGCCGTTGCGGTGCAGGAACATATCCGCCATGAAGGTCATATCCTCCTCAAGCGTATAGGAGGAGGAGGTTTCGAGGAACGGATACTCGCATTCCATCTGCCCGCACCCATGCGCCGGGCCATAAAGAATCGCATCGCCGTAACCCTGTTCGCGGATATATCCGTGGACTTTCTTCGCCACATCGGAAGCAAGCCTGCCCGCCCGCATCTCATCGAATGTCATGTTCAGAGCGTCCAGCCCGACCTGAAGGAACTTGCGGACATCATCGGGGCAATGCCCGAGAACGACCGGGCGCCCGAGGCTGGTGCTGTATCCCTCGACCTTCGCCCCGATGCTGAAATGGATGATCTCGCCGCACTGCACTTTGCGCAGCGTCGGACGGCTGATCGCCTGATCCGAGTTCGGCCCCGAACAGCACCACACCGGATAACCGGTCGATTCCGCGCCGTTCGCCAGCATTGCGGCGGTCGCAATGCCGCAGAGTTCCGCTTCGGTCATGCCGGGCTTGATATTTTCCAGAATCGCCTTGAATCCGAGCTCGGAAACCTTTGCTGATCTGCGCAGGCATTCCAGCTCCAGCGGGCTCTTTTTCATGAACACCGGACGCAGAACCGTATCCGCATTGACGACATTCGCCATACCGCCGAGAGCGTCCGCGATATTCACCATGATCGTATAGGGAAACATGTGCCAGCCGGTAATGCCCAGTTTTCCGACCTTGAACTCACCGAGAATCGTCTTCCAGTCAGGGTGCCTGGAGCCGGGATAGTCCGGCTGCGAGGACTCGCGGAAATCCATGGTCTGAATCACGCGTTCGATCTGTGTTCTCGCGGACGCATAGGTCAGGCTCTCCGGGCCGATGATCAGCGCAGGGCTCCCTTCCCTCGGTATCAGCACGCCGGCGGTTTCAAAGCTCGGCCAGTAATCCGAAAAATAACGGACTCCCGCCGGTTCCGACTCCGTGGAAAACACCAGCACGGCGTCAAGATCCGTCTTCACGATTTCCGCCTGCGCTCTCGCGATTCGTTCCGCGAACTCCTGTTTCGTCAGAATTCTTCCTTCCATTCTTTCCTCCAGTTTCATTCTTTATTGATTAAAGGGCTTTCATTCTTTTCAGCGTTGTTCCGCGCGCGCACAGCTCCTGCGGCAGCATCAGCCTCATGGATTCCGGCTTTTTCCCCTCCATCAGAGCACAAAGCATCTGAACCGATTTCCGCGCAATATCCCGATAAGGCTGCCGGACCGAAGTCAGGGAAAGAGGGGAAAGGGAAGAGATTTCCATGTCGTCGATTCCCGCAAGAGCAAAGTCATACCCGGCACGCAGACCGTGTTTCGCCGCCTCGTTCATAAAACCCAGGGCGCAGAGATCATTGACGCAGAAAACGGCGTCGGCATCAAAACCGGACTCGGACATGCGCCGGAAAGCTTCCGCACCCGCTTCCAGAGTCATTCCGGCGGCGATATAGTTCCTCCTGTCAACAGCCATACCATACGCCTCAAGCCCGCGGCAGAACGCCTCCCTGGTCTTTTGAAACGCACTGAAATAAAGCATTTCCGGAGCCGCATCCACATACGCCGGGCTCCTTGCGCCGGTCTGATGAAAATGTTCCGCCATCAGCCTGCCGCACTGTTCCAGATCATTGACAACGCAAGCGCCGCGATAAGAGTCCGGCACACTGTCCAGAGCGACATACGGAATTCCCGCCCTGTCCAGCAGCTCGAATGCGGCAAAATTCTTTTCGCATGGGCAGATCAGAACGCCGCGCACCTGCATCCGGATCAGACGTTCCGCAAAAGCAAGCTCGCGTTTTTCCTGCCAGTTGCTGCCGCCGGAAAAGAGAGTCAGCCCCATTTCATTGAATGCGCTCTCCGCATGTTTCACCATCATGGAATGAAACGGATTGGCGAGGTCGGTCACGATGAAGCCGACGATATCCGTCTTCCCGGTGCGAAGCTGGCGTGCCGCCTGATTCGGGACGTAATTCAACTTTTCGGCAATCTCGAAAATACGCCTCCGCGTAGCCTCGCTGATCTTCGGGCTGCCCTTGAAAGCCAGCGAAACGGACATACTGGAAACTCCTGCCATTTTCGCTACATCGTTGATTGTGCTTCTCATCGCTCACCTTTAGTTTAACGTCAAACTATATTTCTATTATAAATAAAAAATCAAAAAAAACAAGGGCGGAATCAGGAAAATCACAATATTTTCAAAAGAAAAACAAAGATGCCGCTGAAAACACCGGAGAATCCGGCAGAAATTGAAATGATCAAAAACATCGCCCTGCCGTCAGCTCCGAAAGAAGAACGGAAGAAAAACCGGATAAAACAGGCTGGGGATTGAACCCAGCAAGAATGAACTACCCCGCCGCAGTTTTAATATAATCGGCAATACGCTCTGCCGCTTCATCCAGACTAAGTTTCGCCATGTCCAGAATCAGATGAGGATTGTTCCACGCCTCATATTGGCGCGCCTGAATTGCGTTCCAATCGGGCAGCCGCAAACCGTCAATATCATTTGCGCGAGTTTCCGCGCGGCGGCGATGAAGATTTTGATCGGAACAGATAAATTCTATCTCTGCTGTCTTGCAGCCGGCAGATTCAGCCGCCAGCCGCCACCAGCCGCGCGTCAATTCCAATGGATTCACGCAATCAGCAATCACGGAAATGCCGTTTTTCAATTGATCTTTGGCTATTTCACAAGCGATCTGATACCCTTTCCCTTCGATCTCTCCCATTGTACACATCCCGGCTCGCACCAACGCCTGTTCCAATGTATCTATGCGCAAATGAAACGCGCCGATTTTCCCGGCAAGCACTCTGGCGACAGATGTTTTTCCGCAAGCGGGGAGACCACCCAAAATAAATAAAACCGGAGCTTTTTCCATTTTGCACATTCTTCCGTTTATTAAAAAAATAGGTTTAATAGTGCGATGCTCTGCACCGCAAAAATGCTTCGTGCAGGACTTTCAGTCCTGCTTCGGTCCAGCTGAATAAGCTGGTCGCCGCAGGCGAAATCCCCGATACCCCGCGTGCTCTGCACCGGGGTTGTTCATTCAGTTGCCATCATGAATTTTCCTGCCGCTTCGACGAAACCTTCTCTTTACATTATATTGCTTCTCAGAGTTTGCAAGTGCTCATATACGATTGCAAATCCTCATTCTCCCGATTCATACAATTCTTTCGGACTTTTGAGAGCCGCATCCGCATTCACGGGAAGACAATCTTTTCAAAAAAATCAGGATGCGCGGTTGAAATAATAGAAAAAAGCGTCATCTTATACATTGAACCGCTTTAGTAGACAGAACAGAGAACATTTCTCTGAAAATAAAAACACAGGAGATCAATCATGCTGAAGGTGGGATTAAGCTCTTACAGCCTTTCAAGAGCAATCAACAATGGCGAAATGGACATTTTCGGAGCCATCAAATTTACTGCGGAGCATGGCGGAAAACACATTGAAATCGTCCCCGGGAATTCTTATATCGTGACGGGCAACGACCAGCTTGCGGCGGATATCGTGAAAGCGGTCAAGGAAGCAGGCATGGAGATATCCAGCTATACGATCGGCGCGAATTTCCTGCTCCCGACTGCGGAAGAAATCCGCAAGGAAATCGACCGCGTCAAAAAAGAGGTCGAAACGGCGGCAAAACTCGGCGTCACCAGAATGCGCCACGACGCCGGCTGGAGACCCGTTCCCGAGACAACCTACGACCAGTTCGAGAAAGACCTCGTCATCGCCGCCGACGCATGCGGGGAGATCGCCGACTATGCAAAACCTTACGGGATCACGACAAGTATCGAAAATCACGGTTTCCATTTTCAGGGCAGCGAACGCGTCCAGCGTCTCATTCTCGCGGTGAACCGTGACAATTTCCGCACCACGATGGACGTCGGAAACTTCCTCTGTGTCGATGAAGACCCTGAAGTCGCAGCCATGAACAATATCAAATATGCCTCCATGGTTCATTTCAAGGACTTCCATATCAGACGCAATCCGCCCTGCAGGGACGGCTACATTCCGACATCCCACGGACGTTTCATCCGCGGCGCAATCACCGGAGACGGCGATGTCAATCTTGCGGGCATTGTCAAGATCATCAAAGCGGCAAACTACGACGGCTTCCTTTCGATTGAATATGAAGGCTGGGAAGAGTGCAAAAGCTCCTGCGAAAGAGCAATGAAGAACGTGCTGGCTCTCGTCGAAAACAATTGATGGCCCGTTCTTAATTTTAAACTAGACGGCAGTTTGACGAAGGCACCCCGTACATGAAGGAAAATGTATGGGGCAAAAAAGACAATGGTCTCAAAACGGTCCGGCATAATCCGCCCGGACCGTTTTTTTCGATACATTCTGCGCAGGGACAGTGAATCCCGGTCTATTCTTTCGCCAGATCGGCAAAATCCGCCCCGATAAATTTTGCCAGAGTTTCCGGTTCAATCGCCAGATTCGTGCCGATTCTGCCGCCGCTTACGCAAATATGATCATGCAGAATCGCAGTTTCATCAATAAAAGTTTTGAAAGGCTTCTTCATTCCGACCGGAGAGCAGCCGCCGTGAATATATCCGGTCAGCGGCAGAAGCTGCTTTGAAGGAAGCATTTCGATATTCTTCTGCCCCGATACCTTCGCAGCCTTTTTCAAATCCAGTTCCGCATTGGCAGGCACAACAAATACAAAATATTCACGGGACGCGGACTGCGTTACCAGTGTTTTGAACACCTGTTCCACATTTTCACCGATCTTGCGGGCAATGGATACGGCGTCAATCAACCCGTCATCCACAGGATACTCGAACATCCGGTATTCAATCTGCGCATTTTCCAGCAGGCGCATTGCATTCGTCTTCTTTGTATTCATCCTGACTCCTGAACTCAATTTGCCTGAAAAAATAATTCCGCATCCGGGATATTTCAAGCAGAGAACCGAACATTTCAGCCGAAAGAACGGCAAACTTGTTTGACGGGTACAGGCGGCTTTCTGCTGCCGCGGTATATAATACGCATCGCTCACGTCCTTTCCCATCCGGCGGGGGGCGCGGCAGACGCAGCACATCTGCGCCGGGCATGTATCCGGAAAAACAGCAAGTCATATCTGCCCAGCCTCATGACACGCCATACTCCCTGTCTCTGGCGGATTGTTTTTTCCCCAGAGACAATTCAGTTCTATAACGAACCTTTCGAACCAAATTCACCAGAACATCGCGTTCAATATCCGTCAATCCCTCCGTCATGACTTCATGGCACCGCCCAATGATCTCTTCGATCTTCGGGATCAGGCGCAGGGACTTCTCCGTGGCATGAAGCTTGAAATTACGCCGGTCCATCTCATCAACTTCGCGTGTGATCAATCCGGCATTCAACAGCTGCTGGACAATTGCCGCGGTCGTGCTTTTGCTGATCATAATTTCAGAAGACAGTTTTTCCTGCGAAATGCCGTCATTCTCGGCGATTCCCATAATGAACGGAAACTGCCCCATCGTAATATGAAGTTTTTTCAATTCACGCGCATAATAGTTATGAGTGCACCGGCTGATCGTATAAATATCCAGTGTCAGCTTCTTCATTTCATTTCCTCCAAATACAGTCTGTTCGGCGAACTGTTCACAAGCCATTGATAATATAGGCTTCCCCCTTCTTTTTTACAATCTCCGCTGACTTTTTTTCAGAATTCATCTTGTTTTTTTTCGAGGATATGATATATTAAATCAGTTCGTAACAGAACTAATTTTTAAATAATAAAGATGAGATGGACGGAGGAAAAAATGACATCACGGCTTTTGCTTCTGGGAAGCATCGCAATGTTCCTGTGGAACGGTTCCGCAACAGCAGCGGAGAGAGGCGCGGAAGCTCCTCCGACCGTTGTGGCGGATACGGTCAAAACTGTTTCCGAGGCAAACCCGAAACGCTATGTCGGTGTCGTGGAACCCATTCAGCATGTAGACATCATGCCGCGGATTACAGGCAACCTTCTCAAAATCAATTTCAAAGAAGGCGAAGTCATACGCAAAGGCACTCTGCTGTATGAACTCGAAGATACAACCTACCGCGCGGCCGTGGACGGACTCAAGGCACAGAAGGAATCTCTGGAAGCCGCGCTGAAATATGCACAGAAGGAGTTTCACCGGAACAACACTCTGGTCCGCAGTAAAGCGGTCGCGGTCTCCGCGCACGACAAATCCATTCTGGATATTGATTCCGCCCAGGCGAATCTGAAACAGGTCAGAGCGTCTCTGATGGATGCGGAAAATACACTTTCCTATGCGAAAATCTACGCGCCGATCACAGGGCGCATCGGCAAGAGCGTCTTCACGGAGGGCAATCTGATTACACCGGCGGGGGGGAAACTCACCGATATCGAGATGATCGCTCCGATTTACGTGAGATTCAGTATCAGCGAACGGGTCTTCCGGCGCGATTTCGGCGGGCAGGAGAGAATCAGGCAGAAAGCCGTCGTCCGGATTCAGCTCGCAGACAATACAGTCTACAAGGAAACTGCAAAAGTAACTCTGATCGACAACAAAATCAGCTCTTCGACCAATACGATCACACTCTGGGCTACTTTCGAAAACAAGGATCATCAACTGATTCCGGGAAGTTTCGTCAGTGTGCTGGTGTCGGCAAAGGCGGATAAAAAGTTCAATGCCATCGTGCCGTCCGCCCTGATCATGGACCATGACGGGTATCAGGTGTATGTGCTCGACAAAGACAACAAGGCAACCCTCCGGAAGGTCAGGACGGGGGGAATCTCCAACGGAAAGCAGATCATTCTGGAAGGGCTCGACGGTTCGGAGCGCATCATCATCGAAGGCACCAACAAAGTCATGCCGGGCATGACGGTGGCGCCTGTCTCTGCGGAAGCGGTAAAGTGAGGGCGGCATGTTTGCAGAATTCTTTATCAGGCGGCCGAAATTCGCTTTTGTCATATCCGTGGTGACGATCCTCGTCGGGCTTCTGTGTCTTTACAGGCTTCCCATTGCGGAATATCCGGAAATTGCACCGCCGTCCGTCAAAGTCACGGCACAGTATCCGGGCGCGACCTCGCAAGTTATCTCGGAAACAGTCGCCAGCGTGATCGAGGAGCAGGTGAACGGCATCGAGGACCTGCTTTATTTCAAATCCGAAAGTGACAACAACGGAAATTACACCCTGACCCTGACTTTCAAGCCCGGCATCGACTCGGATATTGCGCAGGTCAACGTGCAGAATGCGGTTCAGCAGGCGGAATCCCAACTGCCGGACGCAGTCATCCAGATCGGCGTCGTCACCAAAAAACAGCAGACCGACATGATCGGCGTTTATGTCTTCCGGACCAACGGCAAGACACTCTCGCAGCTCCAGCTCGCAAATTACGTCCGCATGAATGTGAAGGACCCGTTTGCGCGCCTGCCGGGCATGGGCTACGTCGAAATCCTCGGAGAGCGCAATTACAGTATGCGGGTGTGGCTTGACCCGTTGAAAATGTCGGCATTGAACCTGACCCCGGAAACCGTCATCTCCAAAATCAATTCGCAGAACACTCCGGTCGCGGCGGGTTCCCTCGGCGGGGAAAAATCCAATCCCTACCTCCAGCTCAAGCTGGATGTGACCGGGCGCCTGAAAACCGCAGAAGAGTTCGGAAAAATCGTAGTCGCCTCCGGTTCCCGCGGAGAAGAGGTCACGCTGGGCGACATCGCCCGCATTGAACTCGGAGCGGAACTGTACACCGACGAAGGGTTCTTCAACGGGACGCCATGCGTGGCAATGGCGATCTACCGTCAGGACGGCGCAAACGCGGTGGAAGTAGTCAATAGCGCCAATCAGCTCCTGAACGAACTGCGCCAGCGTTTTCCGGAAGGAGTCGAGGGATTCATCTCCTATGACCCGACTCATTATATCATGGTCAATGTAAAGGAAATCGCCGAGACGCTGATCCTGACACTGATTCTCGTCGTTGCCATCACCTTTCTCTTTCTTCAGGACTGGCGCGCCACACTGGTGCCCGCGCTCGCCATTCCGGTATCCCTCCTGGGAACCTTTTTCTTTATGGAGGTACTCGGATACTCCATCAATGTACTGACCATGTTCGGACTGATCCTGGTCATCGGTTCGCTGGTGGACGATGCCATCGTTGTCGTGGAAAACACCATGCGCATCATTGAGGAGGAAAAACTTCCGCCGAAAGAAGCGACGGTGAAAAGCATGAAGCAGATCACGGGCCCGGTAATCGCCACAACTCTGGTCACGGTCGCAATTTATGCGCCGATCGCCTTTTACGGGGGAATCGTCGGCACCATTTACATGCAGTTTGCAGTGACGATGTGCATCGCACTGTGCATTTCGGCATTCAACGCCCTGACTTTGAGCCCGGCGCTCTGTTCGCTGATTCTCAACCCCGCCGGCGGTGAGAAGAAAAAGAAATTCCTCCTTTTCCAATGGTTCGATGTTTCACTCGATGCGACAAAAAAAGGATACATCGCCGTATCACGGATCCTGCTCCGACGGCTTGTCCTCACATTCATCCTGATTGCCGCAGTGCTTGCGGCTGACGCCTGGATTCTGAAAAATCTCAAGGGCGGATTCCTGCCGAACGAAGACAAAGGCGTGCTGATGTGCGAGCTGGAACTCCCGCAGGGGGCGGCGCTGGAACGCACCATCAAGGCAATGAAATCTTTCAACGACAAAGCATTGAAGATTTCCGGCATCAAGGAGATCATCACTGTGGCGGGCTACTCGATCATGAGCGGAGCAAGCGAAAACCTCGGTTTTGCGATTATAACGCTGGAAGACTGGGACAGGCGTAAAACTCCGGAGCTCTCGATCAACAGCATCCGCGACAGGATCATGGCGGCGGGTGCAACCATCCCGCTGGCGGAAGTCCGTGTATTCCAGCCGCCGGCAATCATGGGGCTCGGCGTAAGCGGAGGCGTCACTTTCGCCCTGCGCACCACCGGAGAAGACACGCCGCAGCAGTTCGAACGGCAGACGGGAAAACTCCTCGGGCTGCTGAATGACAAAAAAGTCATGCCGGAACTTCTGTATGCGTTCAGCGGATTCAGCGCCCGGACGCCGCAGATTTACCTCGATATCGACCGGACCAAGGCGGAAGCGCTCGGGGTTCCGACAGACAGAATTTTTACTGCGCTCCAAAGCAATTTCGCCAGTTTGTATGTCAACGACTTCAATCTCTACGGCTATTCATTCAAGGTCAAAATTCAACTGGACGGCGGAGAACGTTCCACACTGGACGCGCTGGAGGAGCTGCAGGTCCGGAACAATTCAGGCGAAATGGTCCCATTGAGTGCAATCGCGGAAGCAAAGGTCATGCTCGGCGCACGCAAAATCGAACGCTTCAACCAGAATATGGCGGCGGTCATCACCGCAATTCCGGCGCCGGGGGCATCCACAGCTAGAATCATGAACAGAATCGAGGAGCTGGTCCGGACGGAATTCTCCAAGGATTACGATATCAGCTGGACGGATATGAGTTATCAGGAGAAAAACAACAGCGGAAGGATTGTCCTGCTGATGACGCTCGCCGTCATTTTCGGTTATCTCTTTCTCGTCGCACAGTATGAATCGTGGTCCATTCCGCTGCCGGTCATTCTTTCGGTATCGTTCGCATCGCTGGGCGGCGTCACTGCGCTCTATCTCACAGGAATGCTGCTTGATATCTACGCGCAGCTTGGTCTGATCATGCTGATCGGACTGTGCGCAAAGAGCACGATCCTCATGGTGGAATTCTCCATGCAGGAGCGCATTGCCGGAAAATCCATCGCACGCGCGGCGATCAACGGCGCAAATTACCGCTACCGCGCAGTTCTCATGACGGCATGGAGTTTCGTCATCGGGGTCCTGCCGCTTCTGTTCGCATCCGGAGCGGGCGCGGAAAGCCGCCGCGTCATCGGAACCACAACGTTCTGGGGAATGCTTGCCGCGACAGTGATCGGCATCGCATTCATACCGCCGATGTTCGCAGTATTCCAGAAGACCCGTGAAACAGTCAAGAAGTCAGGCAGGCAGACAAAAGCCAATGCGGAAGAATAAGACAATGACTCCTGAAAAATTTTTTCAGGCATACCGGGAAATTTACCGGGAATGGAGCCTTTTCCTGAAACACCACTCGGGGAAAAGCTCCCCCTTCCCTCATTCCGCCCTCAAGACGCTCCAGCTCTGTCATCATATCCAGACGCATCCGGGGTGTTCTCTTTCAGAAGTCGCCGCCGTCATGGGAATCACGGCGGGAGGAGCATCCGCGCTGGTGGACTCTCTTTACAGGAAAGGTTTTCTTGAAAGAAAAAACAATGAAACGGACCGGCGGCGCATCTCTCTCTTCGTGACTCCCGCAATCGAAGAACTCATGCGGAGAATCAATTCGATATTTTGACCGCGGCTCATGATTCACGGCGGAGGATTTCCTCCGCAGCTTCAGACCTTCCCTGTTTTTCCGTCCGCGCAAGAAGCACGTTCAGTTTTTCCAGAGTGACCGGTTTCAAAAGAATACCGTCGAAGAGTTCCATATTGAAGTTCGCCTGATTATCCGTATCCGCGGTAACTGCGAAAATCTTCATGCCGGAAAACGCGGGGTTGGCACGGATTGCACGGGCAAGATCCTCGCCGTTCATTCCCGGCATCCAGAGATCGGTCAGCAGAATATCCGGCGGGATATTCGTTTTCAGGTATTCCAGCACCTCTCTGCCGGAGGAAACCGTATCCGCCCTGATATGCAGTTTCCGGAACATCGCGGAAAGCACTTTCAGATTCAAGGCGATATCGTCAGCCAGCAGGACACGCCACTGTGGAGCCTCCACCGGCAGGAACGGCTCCTGTTTCCCTGAGAACCGCCCCGCCGCAGTTCCGATGTACGGGACATGCTCCAGCTCCAGCGTAAAGACGCTTCCTCTTCCCAGTTCGCTTTGCAGGAGAATTCTCCCCCCCATCCGTTCCGCCAGCCGCTGAGAGATGGCAAGCCCCAGCCCGGTTCCCTTGTAAATCCTGGAATCCCGGACTGCGTCCTGCTGAATAAACGGATTGAAAATCTCTTTCTGCGCTTCGTTCAGAATGCCGATTCCCGTATCCGCCACACGGGTGTGAAGCGTTCCCTCGCACCCGTCCTTTTTCAGAAAACCGAACGTAACCGTAATTCCGCCATGCTGAGTGTATTTGATGGCATTCCCGATCAGGTTCAGCAGAATCTGGCGCACCCGCAGGGAATCAATTTTCACCACGGGCAGCTCCTGCGGACATTCAATCGTCAGCGCCAGATGTTTTTCTTCGACTTTCTGTTTGAAGATCGCCTGAAATTCACCGGCAAGCAGCCGCAGGTCGGTCGGTTCGGGAACAATCTTCATCTGTTCCGCCTCAATCTTGGAAAGATCAAGGATGTCGTTGATCAGAGTCAGCAGAGTATTTCCGGCAACATTGATCGAATGCAGATAATCCATAAGCTCCTCGTGCGTGACTTCGTTATTCCGGAGCAGTTCGCTGAATCCGATCACCGCGTTCAGCGGCGTCCGGAGCTCATGGCTCATCGTCGCAAGGAAAAGACTCTTCGCCTTGTTTGCATTCTCCGCCTCGGTCAACGCACGTGCAAGCTGCCGCTGTGTTTCATTGAAATCCGTCATGTCGATCATCGTCTTGAGAATATAAGAGGGCTTCCCGTGCATCATGACCGGACAGGCGCTCTCAAGATAATCACGTCCATTGAGTTTCAACTGATGCTGATGTGCCTTCCAGTCCTCCGCCGCCAGTTTCAGCGGACAGTTTTCCGGATATCCTCCGGCGCCGCAGAAATCGGTATGGCACTCATGTCCGTAAATCTCCGGCTCGCGGCATGATGCCAGCTTCAAAGCGGCGGAGTTGGCGCGCACCAGTTTCAGGTCCGGCGAAAACAGCGTGATGGGAATATGGACCGTATCCATGATGATGCGTTTTTCAAATTCGCTCCGTTCCAGTTCGGTACGGGTATCGCGGCAGGCGAGAATAATCTCGATCACATGCGTCGTCACCTGAATCAGGCGCTGTTCCATCAGATCGAAATGATGATTGGCACGGTCATAGGAAACACCGAAATGCCCCCAGAGCCGGTTCTGCTTCCAGATGCCCGCCACGCAGATGGATTTCAGCCCGCCGTCGTGCAGTTCCCTCCGCCAGTTGCCCGCGACAATCTCCATATCGGGATCGGAAAGGTCATCCACGGCGATCAGGTGCCGGGCTTTGAGACGGCGGAACCAGACCGCGTCCGGATCTATCTTCAACGGCGGCAGATGCGAAATGTCATGCGCCTTGTCCGAATTCCACAAGCCGCTCAAAATACCGAGATTCCGCTCATAATCATAGGAATACACATAACAGAGTTCCGCATTCAATTTCCGCCCGAGCGTCTGCAGGATAGTCCGGATCGCCTTCTCCTCATCCTTCGCAAAACTCACGGATTCCAGAATGGAACTGAAGAGACGCTCCTGCTGGGTATGCCCATACAGATCATCCTGAAGTCTCTTGTGCTCGGCGGCAAGGCGTTTCTCCTCGGAGACATCAATGCCGAGAATCAGCAGGAGACGGCTGTCATCGTCGCCTATGCCGGTCACCAGTGTGTCGATATGGTGCCTGATGCCATCCTGCGCAGTGATCACACTGTTCCGCCTCAGGGTCTTCCCGTTCAGAACTTCAGGCGCCTCCTCTTCGTGTATTTCCGCTTCTCCCCGGAAAAAATTCAGCTCGGCATCCGTTTTCCCGATGATATCCCCGGCAGGAATCCCCGTTATCTTCTCCGCCATGCGGTTCCAGATCAGATAGCGGAATTCGTTGGAGGCGTCCTTGACAGCCACAATCGCAGGCAGGCTGTCCATAATATTGTTCAGGAGAAAATTTTCAGCAAGGCGCATTTTCCCATGCTGTCTGCATCGCCTGCCGAAACGGGTCAGGCGACGGAAACGGATCACCCCGTAAACGACAGTCCCCGAAAGAAAAACCAGGCAGCCGGCAATGACGATCAGTCCCCATCCGGGAATCGCAACTCCATCGCTCAGAAACGGCATTTTCCCTGAATTGCCTGTTTCACCGGAAAAAGCCGGAACGGGATAGTTTAGCAGAATCAGAGCGGTAAAAAAGACAGTGATTCTCTGCAAAAATTTCATCGTCATTCAATGGTCAATTCCATACGATTTTCTATTGTAAAATACCCCATTCCCGGCAACGGCTCACAAAGACAGAATTTTAGTGATTGGTACTAAACATAACTAGTTGATGCTGTAATGCAAATGAAAAACAGGAATATTTCCGGATAAAATATTTTTTTATTTTTTATGCTGTTTTTCAGGAGGTTTTCCGTTTGACTTTATGGTAAAAGACGGCTATATTTTATACCCCGTTTTTCATCATGCGCAAACAGCAATCCGGTAAAATCTTTACATGCGCCAATAGCAGCCCGGCGCCGGCTGTTTCAATAATGAACGCCCCCCCGATGCAAAGCATACGGGGGATCGGGAGGTTTTGCCTGCGGAAAATGAACTACCGCGATGCAAGCATACGCACTATCGGGGATTTCGCCTGCGGCAACCAGCTTATTCAGCTGGACCGAAGCAGGACTGAAAGTCCTGCACGAAGCAT
>DXVA01000450.1 GCA_019408975.1 Lentisphaeria bacterium
AGTCGAGGCGATGTTCGAAACACTCGGCAGAATCGATATCCTCATCAACAACGCAAGACTTGATCCGTGGCGGCGGACAGAGGAGATGACCGAGGGGGAATGGTGGTCGCTGGTGATGGATGTCAATCTCAAAGGGGCGTTTCTCTGTTCCATGGCGTTTTTCAACCGGGCGAAGGATTACGGCTGGGGACGCATCGTGAACATTGCGTCCGTGCGTTCCTTCCGCCCGGCGGAGATGTCCATGATCGCCTACGGTGTTTCCAAGCTCGGAATGCACGGGCTGACCCGTGCTTTTGCGGAGAATGGAGCGCCTTTCGGCATTACCGCCAATACGGTGTGCCCGGGAATGGTGATCACGGAAAACATCAACAAGCGCCTGACGCCTGAAAAATACCGCGAGGAGTCCGCGGCGATTCCGCTGGGGCGCGGCGCGACCTGCGAGGAAATTGCGGATGCAGTTCTGTTTGCGGTCGGAAACGGTTACATGACTGGGGAAACAATCAACATCAACGGCGGCATGTATTACGCGCCCTGACGACGGAAAGGAATTCACCTTATGAAAATCACATGGCTCGGGCAAGGCGGTTTTCTACTGGAATCACAAGGGTTCCGCCTCGTCATTGACCCTTATATCACGGACTGCGTGTATCGGGAAGAGGGACTCG
Organism: Lentisphaeria bacterium; assembly: GCA_019408975.1. Classification (GTDB taxonomy): domain Bacteria; phylum Verrucomicrobiota; class Lentisphaeria; order Victivallales; family UBA1829; genus UBA11452. The sequence continues at coordinate 666 of DXVA01000450.1, forward strand.
CGCGCCTGCACCCCTTTCCGGTTCCGCTGAAAGAGCTGAAACCGGATCTCGTTCTGGTGACGCACAATCACATGGATCATCTTGATCCCGACGGCATCCCGCTGATTCAGGCGGAATATCCGGAGTGCCGCTATGCGGGGCCGCAGAGATCGTATGACCACTTTCGGGAACTCGGAGTCGGGAAAGAATTTCTGACCTTGATTCCAATGAATACCGCACATGCGTTCGGCCCTTTCCGCGTGACTTCGGTTTTCGCCGCGCACAGCGATCCGACAAGCTGCGGTTATGTCATCGAAGCGGAGGGAAAGAAAATCTATCTGAGCGGCGACACGAATTTCGATGAACGTCTCCTGGCTTCCACGACGAAAAACATGAACCTGATGCTGATCTGCATCAACGGCAAACTCAATAATATGAACTGCGGCGACGCCCTGAAATGTGTCCGTTCGCAAATGCCGGAAACGGCTCTGCCGATGCATATCGGCATGTTTGCGGAAAATACCGCCGATCCCGCGCCGTTTGTCGAAGGATGCCGGAAACTCGGCGTAAAATCCTTTGCCATGACCGTCGGAAAGGAATTCGCCTTATGAAAATCACGGGACTGAAGACTTTCATCTGCAATGCTTTCCGCACCAACTTCGTTTTCGTGAAGGTGGAAACAGACAAAGGAATTCACGGCTGGGGCGAGGCAACGCTGGAATACAGGGAGCTTACGGTGCAGGCGGCGGTCCATGATCTCGAACACTGGCTCATCGGAAAAGACCCGCACAATATCGAGGCGTTCCGGCATGACTGTTACCGCGACGCATACTGGCGGGGCGGCCCTGTGCTCATGAGCGCGCTTGCCGGCGTGGAAATGGCGCTCTGGGACATCAAGGGAAAAGACCTGAATGTTCCGGTGTACCAGCTTCTCGGCGGCAAAGTACGCGAAGCGGTTCCGGTTTATGTCAACGGCTGGTTTGCGCCCGCAAAAACGCCGGACGAGTTTGCAGAGAAGGCGCAGGAAGTCCGCCGCAGCCGTTTCCCCGGCTGCAAGTGGGACCCTTTCGGCAAGGCATGGCAGCAGATCGGCAAACATGAACTGAATCAGGCAATGGAGTGCATCGCCGAAGTTGCCGCGGCTGCCGGCGACGACGTCCGGCTTCTGATCGAAGGGCACGGCAGATTCGATATTCCGACTGCGGTCAGGATCGGAAAACGGCTGGAGGAGTTCGATATCTTCTGGTTTGAAGAACCGATTCCGCCGGACGACAAAGAGGGAATGCGCGAAGTCAAGGAGCGGGTGCGCGTCTCCATTGCGGCAGGCGAGCGGCTCTACAACCGTTACGAATACCGCCGCTTCTTCGACTTGAACTGTTCCGACTATATCCAGCCTGATATTTCCCACGCGGGCGGGATCATGGAAATGCGGATGCTCGGCGCGGAGGCGGAGTGCCGCCATATCGGGTTCTGCCCGCATAACCCGTCCGGCCCCGTGGCAAATGCCGCGACGCTCCAGCTTGCGGCGTGCGTTCCGAATTTCATCATGCTTGAAATGATGATGACGGATGTGCCGTGGCGCGCCGATATCTGCGATGAGGATTTGATACTGAAAAATGGAGAAATGCTCATACCGGAACGTCCGGGGCTCGGTATCGAACTGGATGAAAAAGAGCTGATGAAGCATCCTTACATCCGTACGAATCTGCGCCATTACCGCGGCGACCTGACGAATATCCGCCCGCCGGATGCAGTCATGTATTACAAACTCGAAAACGAATGAACAGTCCCCGCACAGGGGATTGCTCCAGCCGGAAAAAGGCAAAAATGAGCTGACGGAAACAGGATAAACAGACCTGAACTCATTTTTGTCCTTCCGGTCCCCTCCCCCGGAATTCCGGCAGTCTCATCCTGCGCCGCGGCATACGGCAAAAATACGTTTTTTTCAGTCTGAACCGGTTGTTTTACCATTCAAAGCGCAGTATATTCCGGTCTGGATTCGGTCAAACAAAACATGATGCCGGGGGACACGGTGAAGGACGCGCAAACAGAACTGTCGAAATTCAATTTTTATCTTTCGGAAGGAGAAAAGCTCTGGAGTCGATCCCGTCCGCTGGTCGAAAGCAGAAAGTTTTTTGAACTATGGGAGTCACTGCACCATCCCGAACCTTTTCTGCTTGAAAATACACCGTTTTCTCTCGCCGGACACCGGCTGAGACTGCCGGAAAAGGAAAAACTGGTCTGCGAGTTCCTCTGGAGCGAAAGCAATTGCTGTGCGATGTTCGAGGCTGCCGGCTGTCACTGCCGCTTTCTTTTTCTGCTCCGTTTCATTGACGGGCGCCTTTCCGTGGAACAGCTTCCGGCGGAGTATTCTTCCGACGAAAATACTTCAGAACTTTATGATCTGCTGTATCTTGCCGCGAAGAAATGGTTTGCGGCATCCGGTCACACCGACATCCGGAAGATGAAACGCAAAGATTTTGCCGCCCTGCTCTCAGAGGTATCGGCTTTCTACCCGCCGCGCATTGTGTCCGGGCTCAGGAAGTTGTCTCTGGACGAGATTCACGCCTAT
>DXVA01000451.1:0-1609 GCA_019408975.1 Lentisphaeria bacterium
GTAAAGCTCCGACAGAAGCGGCGCGACACTCTGCAACAGCTCCAGCCTGGCTTCCGGCGAACGCACCCGCCTGCCCAGATCATCGAAAATCTCCACCAGCTTGCCGACCTCTTTCCTTGCAGCAAGAGAATTCAGTTTCATCATCCGGTAAACCTGGCGGTCCGCCAGAAACGGTGCAAGCTCCAGATACGGCAGGATGTCGGCGCGGCGCCCTTCCGAAAAAGCAAGCAGGGCATACATGTAATTGATGATTTCAATATCGTTCTGATTATCCGGTTTGATTCCGGCGACAAGTTCTTTAAGCTTTTCCGTCTGATGCTCCGCGACCAGCAGTTCGGCGAGCACCACACGGGAAAGCGTATGTTTCGGCTGGATGGACAGCGTCTTTTCCAGCCACGGAATCGCCTTTTTGAACTCTTTGTGTTTGATATAATGATCCGCCAGAGGATAGGCGCCGAGAGCGGGGACTTCATCGGCAAGGGTCCGGAAATACCGTTCCGCCTCATCACTGCGCCCGTCGCGCTCACTGCCGGAACCGAGAAAAAGCAGTGTCTTATATCGCAGAGAATCCGGCAGTTCTGCCAGCCGGAGACTGCTGAAAAGACGGTGCGCTTTCTGCAGGTCGCTCCGTTTCAAAGCGGACACTCCTTCCAGATATTGGTGAATCGTCCCGGAAAAAGATTTCAGCTTCCCCATATTTCCGGCAGCGGCAATCTGTTCCGAGACGGCGATCAGCGCTTCGGTATAATAAGCCAGGTCGATATTGGAAAGCCTGTTCTGCTCGAAGTCGGTTTTCAGCGTTGAGATGACTGCGGGATATTGTTCCAGAAGGCTCAATACTGCAACATATCTGGAACGCAGTTCCGTGTCCAGAGGCGCCAGCGAGGAGGCGTGCTTATAACAATAGGCGGCACTCCGGAAATCGAATTCACTCTCGAAAATTTCCGCCAGCATCCGGTAAGCCGACTCATTGGATGGGTCTTTTCTGATGATTCCCGCGAGCAGAGGTTTTGCCCGGGCATAATCATGCATCCTGAAATACTTCCCGGCATCGACCTGTTTCGCGGTCTCTTTCCTGTGAGCCAGCGCAAAATACCCGACGGCACAGATTGCGCCAAGCGAAATAAGAACGGTAAAAAACAGAAGAACAAGCTTGATTTTTTTCTTCACGAACCATCTCCCCCGCAGAAATCTCCCGGACAAACAATTACAGACTCATTATTATAATCTGAAAGAAGCATATTGTCAATATTCAATCACCAGTTTTTCAGTAAATTCTTCCCTCTTTCATTTGACAAACGGAGCCATGCAGGTATTTTTATAGAATATCATTATTTACAAAAGAAAGACCCATGAAGCTTTTAAAAACAGACTTCCCGCTGACCTTGCCCGCCGTCCTTATGACCTTGTCCGCGCTTTTCATCCTGGGGAGAATGGCGTTCACGGGAGAACAGGCGGGAACCTATGCATTATGGCTGCTGGCGCTATGCCTTGCCGTTCCGGTTCTGAAGAAAGAGAATCCGCCGCGCAGATACGGGGCAGATGCTTATCTCCCGTGGCTTCTGCTGGGAATCAGCGCCGCAGCTGCGGTGTTTTCCCCTCGGATCGG
>DXVA01000451.1:1619-3194 GCA_019408975.1 Lentisphaeria bacterium
CGGATCGGCATTTACTGGAGTATCTGGACTGCCGCAGGAGCCGTCTATGCCTACACCGGAGGCGCTCTGCTTGCATTGAAGCTCGCGCTTCCGAATTTCATCCTTTTCATTCTGCTCGGCTCCATGAGTTACCTGCATCTGCTCTTGAGCTCTCCGCTGAGCAAAATCTGCGCGGCGCTGACCGTTCTTCTGCTTCAGGCATTCGGTGTGGAGTGTTCTCTGGATCAGGCGATCATCTTTACGGGAAAGGACCATGTCGCCGTCACTGCGGCGTGCAGCGGCGTCGAACTTCTGGAAGCGATGCTGCTCCTGGGCTGGTTCGTCGTGTATTTTGAACACGGGAATTTCTGGATGAGACTGCTGCATTACCTCACTCTGCTCCCGATTATTCTCCTGACCAATACCCTGCGGCTCGCTGTTGTGATTCTCCTTTCGTTCCGGATCGGAGAGCGGGCATTCAATGAACCGGTTCACTCCCTGCTCGGCTACGGCGTCGTGATCTCTGCCATGCTGCTGCTTTTCCTTACGGGAAAACTTTTCAATCAGGAAAAGACGGAGGAGCCGCAATGAACATGAAATATCTGCGAATCCTCCTGATGTGCGCGGCGACGGTTCCGTTTCTGCTCAAGACACCCTATCTGCTGCACGCATGGAAAACTTCTCCGCTGGACAGATACGATTTCATTTTTTACCTGACAGCCCTGCTGATCACGGCAGTTTCTTTCCGCAGCCTGAAAAAACACGCCCGGGATTTCGATATCCATGCACTCTGGTTCCTGATTCCGGCGCTCTGTTTCTGGGGGGTGATGCTGTGGAGACATATTCATACGCTTCAGGTTGCGGGAGCGTTCATGATTCTGCTGTCCACTGTCGGACTGCTTTTCGGCTTGCGCGTTTTCTCGGCGCTGGCTCCGGTTTTCGGCATCTGCCTGCTGGGGTGTCCATCCACGACCTACTGGACGGAATATTTCTGCCGTGAGCTCATTACCTCATTCAGTTTATCGGGGTTCCTTCTGAAAATTTTCGCCGCGGGACTCCTTGCAGTCTGCTGCTTTTTACAAATCAGGCGCCCCATCCGGCTTCAGACACTGCTCTTTCTGTGCGGACTGCTTTGCATCTGCCTGATTCTGGTTCTGCGCCATTCGCCTCCGGCTTACGGCAATGCCTTGATCGTGGACTCCCCGAAGATGCGCGTCGGCGATTATCTCGGCTTCGTTCAGGCGGTCACACCGCAGGAAGAACGTTTTTTCGCGGGGAATCATGTCGCCCGCCGGCTTTACATCAGCGGCAGCCGGAAAATCACGCTGTTATCCATCCGGATCACCGGCAATATTCACAGCATCCATCCGGCTGAACTCTGCCTGAAAAGCGCAGGGAATACGATACGCGGTCATCGTGAAATTGTCTTCATGACGGCACGGGGCAGATTTGCATGTCAGGAAATGACCGTCACCCTTGCGGACAGCCGTTCCTATCTGGTCTATGCTTGGTATGCCGGTCCCGACTGGTCAACGGGGAATTTTCTTTCCTTCCGGCGGCATTGGACCTCCCGCGCCCCATGGTACACTTTTCAGC
>DXVA01000452.1:0-1457 GCA_019408975.1 Lentisphaeria bacterium
GGCCAGCGGTTGACAACCTGCGCGGGAGAACGCCGCAGCACAACCGAGGAAACAAGAAACGGGTCCGACGCGGAACGGTGGTTGCAGATGAAGATGCCGCAGTCCTGCCCCGGCGAGCGGTCTTCGAATTCGACCCCGGCAAAGGGGCGCAGCGCAATACGGACAACAGCCCTGCCATACCAGAGAATGAAAAAGCGCATGATGTTCCCGATGCGTTTCCGGCTGAATCCGCAGAACAGAACGGCAACTGCCAGGGGAAGAACCGCCAGAAGACAATAAACCACTGTAACCAGACTCATCAGCAGGTAACATGCAATTGTAATCACCACCGTGCTCCACCCCGGACGGCTCAGGAGTCCGACTGCTTTTTCAGTTCGGGCGGCTTCTGTCCGCCGTGTTCCTGTTCCATTTTGACGAAGAAATCATAGATATCTCCGAGCGTGACGATTTTCCTGATTTCCTCATTCTGGCGCAATGAGATCCCGAACCGGCGCTGAAGCCCCGTCATCAAGTCTACCATGTCGAGACTGTCGAGCCCCAGATCCTTGAAAATCGCTTTTTCCGGAGAGAGGTCCTCCGCCGGCACTTCCAATATTTCGATAAACGTCTTGTTGACGGCTTCTATAATTTCTTCCCTAGTCATTCCAGTTCCCGGATTTTTAGTTACATTTTTGAGCAAATCAAATTAGCATTGATTCCGTCAAAAGCAAAGGTCTTTTTCAAAAAAACACCGATTTTGCGCATATGCCGGGGAATATCCCGTCTATAAAAAAGCCATCGGCAGAAGTAAGTGCAACTTCGGAATCATAATCCGGCAAACAGTTTTCATGACCTGCCATAGAGGAAAGCTTCGGCAGTATTATCAAACGGTATCAAACCAGTAACGAAAGCCAAAAACAGTATGGTTTATGCCGCTGACCTGCTGCAATCCAACGGCATAACCCGGTCATGCGGAGCGTAACGCGGGCAAAGTCCTTGGCTCAGGAAGGACACCATGCATTCTTTCGTCTCAAAGCCGACCAGAGCGGCGGCGGATTGCCCCCAGAAATAAAAAAGGCAAAGATTCAAATCCTGAAATTGAAATTTCAGCTCACAGCTTTATCTTATATATATTCGGAGACAGCAACTCAATGAGCATGACATTCAAAAAAATATGCCGCCTTGCAGGAAATGCAATCGTGGATTATCATATGATCGAAGACGGAGATCAGATCCTCGTCGGAGTCAGCGGGGGAAAGGACAGCATGATCCTGCTGAAGGTTCTGAAACACCTTTCCTGTGCCGCACCGGTCCGCTTCACCCTGTCCGCCGCAACATTCGACCCCGGTTTTGCCGGTTTTTCCACCGACGGGACCGCCTCTTACTGCGAATCTCTGGGAATACCGCACCATGTGGTCAACCTGAATATTCCGAAGCTTCTTGAAGAAAAGAGCCTGACGGACAAACCCTGTATGCTC
>DXVA01000452.1:1467-2001 GCA_019408975.1 Lentisphaeria bacterium
CTCTGGGACAGCATCTCGACGATATCGAAATCTCATTCCTCATGAGTATCTGCCGAGGCAACGGGCTCAGCACCATGGGACCGAATGTCCCCGCAAAAGAACATGCCCTCCGCGTAATCCGCCCGTTAGCCTACACTCCGGAGTCGCTGATCATTCAGATGGCTTCCGAAATGAAACTGCCCAGACGGGGAGAATGCATCTACCGTGAACAACTGGAACGCAGCGGAGACCGCGCCTATTTCCGGGCTGTTCTGGAAAAAATTTCTGAAAAAATTCCGGATCTCCGAAGCAATCTGCTCCGTTCGCTGTCTAATGTGCAGGAGGGATATTTGCTTGACAGGAGGTTCATTCATGCGGCAGACAGGAGAAATTCAAATGAAACTGATTGATACGGAAGCACATAAAAAAGAGGTGAAGGAAGCGCTCGACACCGGCAGTTTCCGGCTGCTGATGCGCGCTTTCTTTTTCCCGAAGATGGTTCGTTCCTTTTTTATCCGTTTTCTGATTGTGGCGGCAGCGGCATGGATATTTTTC
>DXVA01000452.1:2011-3169 GCA_019408975.1 Lentisphaeria bacterium
TTTTCAAATTCATCTGCCTGCCGCTGATCGTCATGGGGGGAAGCATGCTGCCAACCTATGCGGAGCGGGGATTTAATTTCTGCTGGCGTCCCGCCTATTGGTTTTCAGAACCGGAACGCGGGGACATCGTCGTTATGAAATACGGTTCGAACAAGGTCATGATCCTCAAACGCCTGATCGCAAAAGAGGGTGATACCGTGGAGTTCCGGAACGGAAAGCTGATCCTCAACGGCAGGGAGCAGGAAGAACCTTACATCAAAGGCCCGAGTGACTGGAATCTTCCGCCACGGACCGTGGAAAAAGACCACTACTATCTGGTCGGCGACAACCGTTCGGTTCCGATGCAGAGGCATATTTTCGGGCAAATGCACAAAAGATATCTTCAGGGAGTTCCATTGTGGTAAAAGCAAAAAAAATTATTTTAATTGCCGTCCCGCTGATGGTCATTGCTGCGGGAATCTGGTTTTTCTTTTTCCGCCAGACGGAAGAAAGCATCATTCGCGGGCGTTTCCGCGAATTCTCCGAAGCAGTGGAAAAAAAGGGAAAAGAGGGCGGGATCAGAGCCGTGGCGACCTCACAGAGTCTTGGAAAATTTTTTGCGGAGCACACTTCGGTGGACGTGGACGGGCTTTCATGGCTGAACGGTGACTATTCGCCGGAAATGATCACGGCAAACGCTTTCCGCGCACGCCAGATGTTCGACAGGCTGTCGCTGGATTTCAACGATATAGAACTGGAAATCAATGGAGATACCGCCAAAGCATTCTTCACCGTGGTTTTCACGGGCAACCCGAAAAACAATGAGCCGATACGGGAAATCCGCGAACTGGAAGCCGGACTGCGCAAGGTGGACGGCAAATGGATCTTCGAGTCTTTCAGAGTTCAGAATATCATAAAAAAATAAGGGAGAGAAAATGGATTTTCCTGTTATCGACGCACACATTCACCCTTTCATCGAACCGGAAAACAATATTGCCGCGTTCGGTGATCCGACCTCGCTGGACGGCTTTATCCGGGAAATGCGCAGGGCGGGGTTCAGCAGAGCCTGCGGTTCCGTGATCACGCGCAGGGCGGCGTCTTTTGAAGATGTGCAGAAACTGAACCGGGAAGCCCTGAAAATCCGTGACGCATATCCGGATTTCTATATCCCCGGCATCC
>DXVA01000453.1:0-321 GCA_019408975.1 Lentisphaeria bacterium
ACGGAACTGCCGATTATGAGGAAACTGCGGGGCGGGGAAGGTGCAAAATGAGAAATCTGAATTCAAAATTATCCGCATCTCTTCCCGGATGGCTCCGGAGGGGCATGAAAAACGCGGACATCGGCGTGTTGTAAATGTTTTGTTATATGATATTGTAACAATAAGATAAGAGTTAAGGTGAACTTAATAAGCCTGTCAGCTTTTCCGCGAACCGGGAAAAACGGCATTCCGGTGCCGCCGGAGAAGATATTGCCCTGGTGGTCAGCGAACAGTTCCTGAATTATCCGGCATATGAACGGAACTGTGTCCGGACAGGAGGCA
>DXVA01000453.1:331-3165 GCA_019408975.1 Lentisphaeria bacterium
AATTACAACCATACCGGCGGCGTGGAAAACATGCGGGCTCTGACCGGGATCGATTTCAGGATGATTCCGTCCGCTCCTGCTGAAGTCCGTCTGCCCGACGGTGAATTTCTCGGAATCAGGGATGATTCGTTGACTCCGGCATTTTATGTCCCGCCTCAGCCGGGAGTCCGTCTGCTGGGGAATTACACAGGAACGGATTTTGCCGGATTCGCTGAAAACGCGAGGGGCAGTCACGGACTCTTTTCTGCGGCGCCTACCGTTTTTCCGCCGCATTCTTCCATATGAAACACAGGAGCGAGAGCTTTAACATGAGATGATCCATGAATTGAAAAAGGGTATGGCGGTCTTTGCAGATCGGAATTTTTACGGATTTGATGTTTGACAGGAGAATCTGAAAAGAGCTTAGGCTCTTATTTGGCGCGTCAGCAGAAGCGTGAATATTCCGGAAGAAAGAAGACTTGAAGACGGCAGTTATCTATCGTTTGCAAAGCCTTGCCCGGAAAGCGGTGAAGAAAAATCCGTCCTTGCAAGACAAGAGCATTCGTGTGTGCATCGTTGAGTTTTATCCATTTTTTGAAGATGTTTCAAAAGGAGAGCTTGTCCGTCCGGTGATAAAACTTCTTGATTCACAGGAAGCCTGCGCCGAAGCAATTTCCGCAATCTGTCCGTAACGAAGGTTCATTGAAACCGGAGAGATTTTGCCTTCGGCGACCAATCAAAAAGTTTGCAGGCATAAAAAAAGCGGCGTTTCCGCCGCTTTCCGAAATCAGAGAAAAAGACCGCTTCAGTCTTTCTTCTTCCAGTCGAGAGCCCCGACCGGGCACGCTTCGATGCAGGCACCGCAGTCCGTGCAGTAGGACTGAAGCCCTTGGTCGAACGCCGTTCCGACCTGTGTGTTGAATCCGCGCTTCATCGCTGCAAGCAGATTCTTGTTCACGATCTCGGAACAGGTTTTCACGCACAAGCCGCAGCGGATGCATTTCTTGCGGTCGTGAATGATGTAAGGATGGCGCGTATCCACTGCCGCGACGGGTTTGGAACCGCTGAACATATCGGGCGCTGCGCAGTATTTTTCGGAGAATTTCTTGAGTTTGCATTCACCTTTCGCCGTGCAGCTGCATTCGATGCAGCGTTCGCCTTCCTTCTCGATTTTTTCCGCAGGGATTGTCGGGAAAAGCTCTTCAAAGGTCGTTCTGCGTTTTTCCATGGAGATATAGTCCGGTTTGACGCGATCCGCATCGGAGACTTCGCGCAGGAAGACCAGATCACTCTTTTCAAGGGAGCTCCAGTGTCCGCGGGAAACGTTGAAGATCGCGGGAACCTCGTAGGTTTTCCCTTCCATTGCGGCAGCCGCGGCGTCTGCGGCATTGTGCCCGGCTGCGACCGCTTCCACCACTGTTTTGGGGCCCGTCACACAGTCGCCGGCGGCAAAAACGGCGCCGTCCGCACAGCGGATGTCTTTGCCGATCACAATATTGCCGCGCTTGTCTTTATTCACTTCGGACGGTGCGACGGTGCGTTGTCCGATGGCGGCGATCACGGTGTCGCAGACGATATCGAAATCCGATCCGGGCTGGGGAACGGGGGAGCGTCTGCCGGAGGCGTCGGGTTCGCCGAGCACCATTTTCTGGCAGGTCAGAGCCAGCTTGCCGTCCGCATTCTTCCTGAGCGAGAGCGGAGCGGTCAGGAACTCGAACTTCACGCCTTCTTCCATCGCCTCAAGGACTTCGAGCTGTTCCGCAGGCATTTCCTTCTGGGTTCTGCGGTAGACGACAGTCACATCGCCGCCGAGACGGAGCGCTGTCCTTGCGCAGTCCATTGCGGTGTTTCCGCCGCCGACCACGACCGTTTTACCGGGATTCGCACAGCCTTTCCAGTTGGCGGAGGCGATGCCCTCCAGCCATTTGATACCCTGCCGGGCAAGTTCTTCGCCGTCGATTCTCATGGAGCTGGACGCCCAGGAGCCGACCGTCACGATGACAGCCTGATATTCTTTTTTCAGAGACTCGATGGTAAAATCCTTTCCGAGTTCTTTGCCCGTTTCGATCTCAATTCCCATTTTTGCAAAGTGCTCAAGCTCCTTGCGGAGTATTGCTTTCGGGAGACGGAATTCGGGGATGCCGTAACGGAGCATACCGCCGGCTTCGGGCATCCGCTCGAAAATTCTGGAGCCGTAACCGAGCCTGCGCAGATAATACGCGGCGGAGAGTCCGGCAGGGCCCGCGCCGACGATTGCGACTTTTTTGTCTTTGAGCTCGGGAAGTTCTTCCATGTATTCTTCATAATAGAGGTCTGCGGCAAGACGCTTGAAGTCGTTGATCGAGACCGGCTTGGAAGTTACGTTCTTACGGCAGTCCTTCTCGCAGAAGCGGGGGCAGACACGCCCGATGGACATCGGGAGCGGGATGCGCTGTTTGATGATCTCAAGCGCTTTTTTGAAGTCGCCCTGGCGCCCGGCGCGGACGTACTCCTCCACGCTGGCGTGTGCGGGACATGCCATAGTACAGGGGGCTTCGCAGTCGCCGGTGTGCTCGGAAAGAAGCAGTCCAAGCGCGGTTCTGCGCATATCCCTGACTTCGTCCGAAGATGCATCGACCTCCTGTCCTTCGCTCGGACAGGCGGAGCAGGACGGCAGGAAACGCCCCGTCTTCTTGTCTTTGACGACACAGACAAAACATGCGGTTGTGCGGGACACCCTGCCGTTGAAGCAGAGGGTCGGGATCTCGATCCCGTTTTTCGTTGCGACGGAGAGAATCGTTTCTCCGGGCGCGGCAGTCACCGCTTTTCCGTCCAATATGAAATTGATATCAGCCATTTCAGGTAAACTCCATCGG
>DXVA01000454.1 GCA_019408975.1 Lentisphaeria bacterium
GCATTCAGGTCGTTCATTGCGAAGTCCTGCGCCCACTGGCGCATGCTTTCCGTGAGCTTGCCGTCGCTGAACGCCGCCCGCACCGCTTCCTTTGCATCGGACGCGATGAGTTCGTTGAGTTTGCTTTCGGCCTCTTCGAGAGATTTGAGGTCATAGAGTTTGAGAAATGTGGAGACCTTCTCCGCCGCCGCGTTCAGTTCGTCAATTTTGCGAAGGACAGCTTCCTGCTGTTCTTCCTGATCCGCGTCGGCGAGAGAAAGGAGACCGAGTTTTTGCAGAATCCCGTTCATGTTTTTTCCTTTCATGAGGTTGTTGTGTGTGTGCTGCGGCTCCCGATTTGCGTCATCTGCTGCGGAATCAAGGTCGTCGGCTGCGAGAGCCGGAATCATGTGCATCGCAGGATGGTTCGTCAGTGCCACCGAGTGAATCGCCGACACATTTTTCCCGCTTCGGGAGAAATAAAGTGTCGGTGAAAAATATCTGTATTCGCCGTTGAGGAGAAACTTTTCGGCTTCTCTGGTCCAGTATTTGACTTTTGCGCAGAGTCCTTCGGCGTTTTTGTAAAGTTCTCCGATCCAGCCTGCCGCCGGAGCTTTGCCGCCGCTGAGCGACTGATGTTCGAAGTCGATGACCAGATCCCGTCCGCGCGAGGCGAATTCGCGGATCACGCCGTCGGCGTCCTCTTCCCTGAAATCGAATTCCCCGCGTATGCCGCCTTTCGTGAATGCCGTTTTCCCGTAGCGGATCAGGAGCATCGACTCCGGCAGTGTGCGGAGATTGGTGTCCGCGACCGGAGATGTTCCGTCGAAAAATGCCAGTCTGCTGAGTTTCATTTCATATTGCCTTTCTGTTCTGTGTCTGATTGTTTTCTGAGTTCGATTTTGAATGTTTTTTCGATCCATTCCGGTGAGAGCGCAAATCCGCTGTCCGTGAGTGTTTTCACGATCTGCGCTTTTTCCGTCAGATTCTCCGGCGAGGAGTAGTCCAGCGTGAATGCGAGTGTTCCCGCCGTGCCGTAACGGAAACGTTCGAGCGGCGCAAGAATCTGCGCGTTGACCGTTTCCATGAGATTCCGGCAGTCGGCTTCGAGGATGTCGCGGCGGACGTTCTCCTGAATCTGCCCCTTGCTGAATCCGGATGCGCTGTCGCTGGATGCCGTCTGACCGAGGATGAGCAGGGCGAACAGTTTGTCGATGTAGTCCATCCAGGACTGGTAATCGGACGAGGTTCCGCTGGAGGGATTCAGTATCTGGAGTTCGGAGCCTTCCGTCACGACGCCCGTTCCGTCGGAGCCGATTTTTGCGAGCGACTGGAGGATGGCGGAACGGACATTTTCATTCTCGAAGTCGTCGTCGCGGATTTTTGCGATGATGAACGGAATGCCGAATTTTTCGAGATAGCGCGCCCGGTCCCGCATCGCATAATGCTTGAAGAAGTAGAGCCAGACCAGCGGGCGGAGCAGTCCGCCGCGTGAACTGATTCCCGACTGGAGTTTGTGCGAGTGCAGGACGAACTGGTTGGGATGATACTCCGCGAGAGAACGGATTTTGCCGGAGACCGTCATGAGTGCCGGATTGCCGGACAGGTCGAACTGCCAGTTGGAGGGATCGATTTTCCTGAATGCGGAGATGTCCGCGCCGCCTTCGCCCCAGATGATTGCCGCGCCGGAGTAGCCGAGCGCCAGGGCATCCAGCAGGTGCCGCATCAGCGCATGGATTCCGGCTTTTTCAAGAATCGCCCGGATTTCGCCGGCACGTTTTGCATCGGTTCCCTGAATCGTCCAGTCGCACGCTAGAACCGCAAGGATGCGGGTCTGCATGTGGGCTGTGACCGCCGGTTCCTTTTCAAGCAGGTTCCGGTAGAGTGCCGCCAGTTCGGAGGGGGAGCCCTCGTTTGCCGCGGAGAGCAGGCGGCGGATCAGCCCCGCAGTCAGTTTCGGATTGGTCAGGGCGTCCCAGGAGCAGGCGAATTCATCGAATTCCGCGCTTGTGTTCCGGGGGACGGACCTGATGTTTTTGCGGACTCTCTCCTCATGGGAAAGTCCGGACGGAGCCCGGTATTTCATTGCCGGCGTCAGTGCTGCTGTTTCTTTTTTTGTTGTCATGAGAAAATCTCCTGTGTTTACTATTCTGCAAGCGTCAAACAAATCGATGGAAAAATCGCTGTGCTTTCTCTGCCAAAAGAAGATAAACAGGTGATTTTGAACTCAAAAAATATTTTTAAAAAACTTGAAGAGCCGTAAAAGAGAAGTAAATTACAAACACTGGAAAAGGGGGGGACATGGAACCGTTGGGGAATATCCTTTTGTGCGGATTCCTTGAGAAAAAGAGAATCTGGGAGCTTTTTTATTATGCTGTTTCTGATTTTGAGCGTCGTAATTGTCCTGACCGTGTCGTTTCTCTGCTCCATGGCGGAGGCTGTTCTGTTGAGCATCAACGTCAATTCGCTGGCATCGGGGCAGGATCGGACCTCGCCTGCTGTGATTGCCGCATGGAAACGGATGAAAAGCAATATCGGGCGGCCCATTGCGGCGATCCTGATTTTAAATACGGTAGCCAATACGGGCGGTTCCGTGGTGGCGAGCGCGGCGTTTATCAAGGTGTTCGGAGAGAGGTGGTTATGGAGTTTTTCGCTCGGCATGACGGTGGCGATTCTTTTCGGGACTGAAATCCTGCCGAAGATCATAGGCGTCGGTTACTGCCGTCTCATCGCTCCGCTGCTGACCGCGCCGCTGGAATATGCCACGAAAATCCTGCATCCCGCCATTCTGCTGACGGAGTGGTTCACGAAACCTTTCAAGGCGAAATCGGAAGGATCGCAGGTGACAAGCGCCGACATTCTGACGCTTGCCTCCATGGCGCGCGCCGGAAAAGCCATCGGCATGGAACAGGAAAACATCATCGTGAATGCGATCCGGTTGAGCCACTCCCCCGCGACGACCGCCATGATCCCGCGTGAAAAAATCCGCTACATCATCAACGGCATCTCCCTTGAGGAGAACGAGAAGCGTCTCGGCGGCGTGCTGACGAACACCCGTTATCCGCTCTGTTCGGAGGACTCCATCGATTCGATCATCGGGACAATCAACCATAAGAAATTCGCTCTGGCACATGGAGAGAAATCCTCCGACTTCACCTCAATGGCGCGTGATCTGATCC
>DXVA01000455.1 GCA_019408975.1 Lentisphaeria bacterium
CTGCGGTGTTCCTGTCATTTTTCAGGCATCTCCTGCGGAATATCAGCTTGCCGGAGGGCCTGATGCCCTTGCAGACATAGTCGGTTTTTATGTTCGGAAATATGAAATTGATGCTGCCTTGCATTTAGATCATGGAATTACGCTGGAACAAGTCCGGCAATGCTTGGAAAATGGTTTTACTTCTGTCATGCTGGATGCGTCAGTTTTGCCTTTTGAAGAAAATGTGAAATTATCCGCACAGGCTGCAGAAATAGCTCGCAGTTTTCAAGCATCCTGTGAAGCGGAGCTCGGGCATGTCGGTGGAGGAGGAGATGGAGGCAACAGGGCTGAATCGGTTCTTACTGTTCCAGAGGAGGCAGAAGAATTTGTCCGTCTTACAGGTGTGGATTGCCTGGCTGTTGCCATCGGAACTGTCCATGGAGAATATGTCGGAAAACCGGAACTGCGCCTGGATCGTTTAGCTGCGATTGCCTCTAAAGTGAACTCGCCTTTGGTTCTGCATGGAGGTTCCGGCACTCCACCGGAACTGTTGCGGCAGGCGATCCAGCTGGGAATTACGAAGATCAACATCTGCACAGATATCAATCAGGCATTTCTCACGGGAATAGATGAGGCGCGGAAAAGTCTGACTCCTTCCGTTCCAGGACTATTTTATCAGCCGTCATTAGAATTCCTGTCCCGTAAAGCAGAAGAAAAAATCCGCCTGTTCATGGGGAAAAGCATATGATTGGCGTTATTGGTTATCTTTGTCTTGATCTGTTCCCTGAACTTGGAAATGAGCCATTAGAGTTTGTACCCGGAATGTTGCGTGAAATAGGCGCAATACCTGGTGCTCCGGGAGGAACAATCGGAAATACCGGAGGTGCCTTGTGCAAGCTTGGTCTCCCGGTTCGTCTTGGGGCATTAATCGGAGATGACTTGTTTGCGCCTGTTCTTGAAGAAGCCATGAAAGAACTTGTAGGAGAACAAGGAAAATTGATCCTGAAAACTGTTCCCGGAAAAAATACCGGTTATGCAATTGTTTTAAGTCCTGTAGATTCAGACCGAATGTTTCTTGCCAATCGCGGAGTTAATGATTTGTTGGACGCGGACTCTTTCGGTCCGGAATTCAGAAAAAATCTTGAAATTCTTCATTTTGGTTATCCATCATTATGCAGAAAAATGGCAGAATATGACGGGAGAGAAACCCGAAAACTTTTTTATCTTTGCCGCAGGGAAGGGATATTAACTTCACTGGACCTTTCTCTTCCATCCCCTGGAACTTTTTCTTATACCATGGACTGGATCGCTTACCTGAAAAATGTGCTTCCAGTAACAGATTTGTTCTGTCCAAGCATAGATGAATTCCGTTTCATGATGAAAGATACTGTTTCATCCCCGGAAACTTTGATTGAAACAGCTCTTTCTTGGGGGACCGGTGCTGTTCTGCTGAAAATGGGAGCAGAAGGAATTCTATTCCGCAGCAGCGAAAATGCAGAAGCAACTCATATATTTTCACAATTCGGCAGTGACTCCTGGTGTGATGTAAAGTATCATGCTCCACCATATCCTGTTCCGGTTCTAGGTACAACAGGTGCCGGAGACAGTGCAATTGCCGGTTTTTTATGCGGGATAAAGTTAGGATTCAATGCCTATGAGGCCGTAAGGCTTGCTTCGCGAATTGCAGCATACCGTATTGCAACAGGCGGTTCTCTTGTGGGAATACCGCCGATCAGGGATATATTGAAAAAAGGAGACTGGAAATGAAACGATCAGAAATCAATCATGAAATCCGTGAAGCTGAGGCTTTTTTCCACTTGCACAAGTTTAATCTGCCAGGATTTGCTTCTTGGACCACCAGAGAATGGAAGACATGCGGAGAAGAAAGCAGAGAAATTGTTGATTGCCGTCTTGGCTGGGATGTTACAGATTTTGGCCGTGGAGATTTCCGCCGGCAGGGACTTTTACTTTTTACGATCCGCAATGGAATAAATAACTCGACAAAATACAGTAAACCCTATGCAGAAAAAATCATGATTTCACGTGCAGGACAAGTCACCCTGATGCATTGCCATGAAGCAAAGTGCGAAGATATCATCAACCGCGGCGGCGGAAAACTGATTTTTGAGCTCTATAACCGGAAAGATAATACAACGGGACTGGATAATACCCCGGTCTCATTGGTGAAAGATGGAGAAAGAATTACCTTGCCGGCAGGAGAAAAACTATTCCTTATGCCGGGAGAAAGCATTACTCTGCCCCCCAATCTGTTCCATAAATTTTATGCTGGAACTGATGCAGACGTACTGATTGGCGAAGTATCTTCTGTCAATGACGATCATACAGATAATGTATTCCATGAAGCCCAGCTTCGTTTTCCTGAAATTGAAGAAGATGAACCGCCATACAGGTTGATGGTTGGCGATTATGAAAATTTCATCAGAAGATAAACGATAATCAAAACCACGGGCTAAGCCGGTGATTTTGATGGGATTTCGGAACTTGCCTGTGCGTGGGCTGACACCCGCGCCAGGCACTATCAGGCGACAGGAAAACAGGTCGAGGAAGGCTTGCATTATGTCACCGGCGACACGCAGGCGGAACATCTGCTGTCGCTGGAAGGTTGCGAGCTGATCGAGAAACATGCCACCGTCGATGCTCATAACGTCCCCGTCATAACCGATGGAGCCGCTGAATTGTTCAACTAAACAAGAAAGAAAGGAGTCGGGCGGAACGCACAAAAACGTTTCCCGCCCGGATTGACATCATGCTCCACACCTATAGCTTTAATACTTCTGGTCTACAGCATTTACAAATGGATCATGCGTCAATCCGACCGCGAGAAAGAGTTCTGGATTGACCAGAAAGTATACGGTCATCCCGTCTCTCTCAAACTTTACGCACTGCTGAAAGCACTTCTGTTCCTGATCGCCGTCGGCGGAATCATGCTGATCATGGTTTCACTGATATACGGCGGAGTTCCGACCTGGCGGGATTTTTCCAACAAAAAATTTCTCTGGGCGGTTTGTGGTGCCGGCTTTTTCATCATCGTGCAGTGTATTTCCCTGGGGCTGATCAGGCTGATCAGGCATGTCGGAAAATTCAACACAGGAAAAGTGATCCTGTTCTTTCTGCTGATCGGAATCATCACTGCCATACTGCTC
>DXVA01000456.1 GCA_019408975.1 Lentisphaeria bacterium
ATTTTCTTTGCCTTGCTCGGCGCTCTGGTCCTTGCAAAGATGGGGATTGAGTTTAACCTGAAGGATGCCGCCTCCATCGGCATCATCGGCGGCGCGGACGGTCCGACGTCGATCTTCCTGACCAGCAGACTGTCGCCGAAACTTCTCGGTGCGGTTGCCGTCGCGGCGTATTCATACATGGCTCTGGTGCCGATCATCCAGCCGCCGATTATGAAGCTTTTCACAACTGCCGAAGAACGCAAGATCAAGATGAAACAGCTCCGTCCGGTTTCCAAACTGGAAAAAATCTGTTTCCCGCTCCTGATTACGCTTCTGTGCGCATTCCTGCTTCCCGATGCGGCTCCGCTGATCGGTATGCTGATGTTCGGCAATCTGATGCGCGAGTGCGGCGTCGTGGACCGTTTGAGCGATACCGCCCAGAATGCTTTGATCAATATCGTTACGATCTTCCTCGGAACGGCTGTCGGTGCGAAACTTTCCGCCGATCAGTTCCTTACGAAACAGACCATCGGCATTCTGATTCTCGGAGCAGTCGCCTTTGCTGCGGCGACTGCTGCCGGAGTGATCTTCGGCAAGATCATGAACAAATTCTCCAAAGATCCGATCAATCCGCTGATCGGCGCAGCCGGTGTTTCTGCTGTTCCCATGGCGGCACGTGTCGTCAACAAGGTCGGTCTTGAATCCGATCCCCGCAACTTCCTTCTCATGCACGCCATGGGACCGAACGTGGCGGGCGTGATCGGTTCCGCTGTCGCCGCGGGCGTTCTGCTCAAAGCGCTCGGCGGACTCTGATCCATAGAACGCCTCTTTTCATACGGGATACTTCCAGCGAGGTATCCCGTTTTTTTATTACCGGAGGATATCATGCAGAACCCGTTTTCAAAGCCGATTTTGATTTCAGGCTCTTTTTCCCTGCCGTCGCGCGTGATCCTTTCACCGATGGAAGGGATCATGAACAGAAATTTTTTCTTCGACGCGGCGTGCTCGCTGGGGTTGATCGACTCCTGGATGCCTCCGTTTCTGGGAGTCCCGCGCGGAGCCGCGCCTTCGGTCAGGGCATTGAGAAGGCATCTGGGGCATTATTTGGATTCCGGAATTCCCCTGACCGTTCAGTTGCTGGGGAATAATGCGGATTCACTGGCTGAAACGGCTTTGCGCCTCTGGGAATACGGGGTCAGATCCGTCAATTTGAATTTTGCCTGCCCGAGTAAAACCGTTCTCGGCAGCGGTTCCGGCGGCGCTCTGCTCAGGGAACCGGACTGTGCGGCGGAAATCGTCGGGGCAATCCGCCGTCGCGTCCCGTCGATCTGCCTGAGCGTAAAACTCCGTTCCGGTTTTTCTTCTCCCGGGGAGACGGGGGAGCTCGTCAGGCGAATTTGCGATTCGGGTGTTTCATGGCTGTTGTTCCATTTCCGGACCGTGTCGGAGAATTATGCGGCGGTGGACAGGGAGGAGGCGCTGCGGCGGATTCGTAACGCGGTTCATTCCGCCGGCGCCGTTCCCGTTTTCGGAAACGGGGATATCCTGTCTGCGGCGGATGCCCGCATGATGCGGGAGGAGAGCGGCTGCGCCGGAGCGGCTGTCGGGCGCGGTTTCCTGAAGAATCCTTTTCTTTTACGGGAGATTCGCGGTGAAGCGCCTGACTCCCGGATGCGGAAGTCTTTTCTGGAGGAGCTTCTCCGCCGTGCGGAAGATACTTCGGGACACGTGAAATATGATTTTTATATTGAGTGTATTAAAATGGCGTATGGCGCGGCATCCGGAGAGTTTTTGCGCGCAGTCAGGAAAAGAGCTGAATTTTATTCTTCAAAAAACGTTTTTCCCTGTTGATTTTTGCAACATCTCTTGCTAGATTATTTTAAAAGACAACAAAGGTGTGGACAGGGAGGAACCAATGGCATTTGCGCCTGTGAAACTGCTTCTTCTTTTCACCTGGTTTCTTTGCGGGTTGTATGCATTGAAGGCAGGCGAGGAAAAGCTCGGCAAGCGTTACGGAACGCTGAAAGGGTATTATAACCTGCTGGCTGTTTTTCTCGGCCCCGTCGCAATCGCCTATTGTTATCTGCGCGGGGATGCATGGAATTTTATCATCGGCCTGTTCCGGGCGAGACGGAACGACAAGGCGAAACAGGAGATTCCCGTTGTGATTCTGGATGCCAAGGGGAACCGTCTTTCCGATTCCGGGGATGAACATGATGCGCTGTCTTTCCTGAAGCAGTTGATTTATGACGCCGTAAAGAAGCGGTGCAGCGATATTTTCATCGACCCGAAGAATGACGCCTATTCCGTGCGCATCCGTGTGGATGGCGCGATCAAGATTTACAATATGCTTCCTTCGGAGATGGCGCTTGCGGTCATCAGCACCGTGAAGGTTGCTGCGGGGATGGACATTGCGGAAAAAAGACGACCGCAGGACGGTTCTTTCAGTGCCTTGGTCGAGGAGGACCAGCCGTCGTTCCGCGTTGCCTCGGTGGGTGTGTTCGGCGGCGAGAAGATCACAATCCGGGTCATGGCTTCGGATATGGGGCAGCGCAAACTGGAGTCCATCGGGCTTTCAAGGGAACAGTATAAGATCATTTCTTCGGCGATCCGGCTGCCTTCCGGGATGGTGCTGATGTGCGGTCCGACTGGCAGCGGCAAGACTTCGACTCTTTATGCAATGCTCGGGTCCATTGATTACAATATGAAGAATGTGATTTCAATTGAAGACCCCATTGAACATGTCATGCCTTCCATCAGTCAGATGGAGGTCAATATCAAAGCGGATATCACCTTTGCCTCTCTGCTCCGCAATGCCCTGCGGCAGAATCCCGATGTGATCTGCGTCGGGGAAATCCGCGACGAGGAGACTGCCGAAATCGCCGTCCATGCGTCCCAGACCGGACATCTGATTATCGCCACACTGCACAGCAATGACAATATCGGGACTATTGACCGGCTGATGAATCTTGGAATTCCGCTCCGTTCCATTGCGGCGACTCTTCATGTGGTCATTTCCCAGCGCCTGATCCGCAAGCTCTGCCCACACTGCAAGGCGAAAGCGGAGCTGACCGCCGAACAGAAAGCTTTTATGGAACGCTATGGTTTTCCGACAGACAATATTTATGCCCCGCAGGGG
>DXVA01000457.1:0-2138 GCA_019408975.1 Lentisphaeria bacterium
GTTTCATGGATTTGAGCGCCGCCTCTTTCGGCGGCAGATGTTCCTCCTCCATCAGGCGGCTCACATTCTCAATCACGACAATCGCGTCGTCCACCACGATGCCGATCGCAAGGATCAGCCCGAACAGTGTCGTCATGTTGATGCTGTAACCGATTCCCAGCATGACGGCAAACGTTCCGACCAGCGAAACCGGAATGGCAATCGTCGGAACCAGCGTGGAACGCCAGTCCTGAAGAAAGAGAAATGTAACGAGCACCACCAGCAGAACCGCTTCAAAAAGCGTATTTTTCACTTCATCAATGGACGAAGTGATGAACTTCGTCGTATCATACTGGACACCGTATTCCAGGTCCTCCGGGAAAAGACTGGTCTTCAGGCGATCCAGACGGTTTTTGATTGATTTGGCAATCTCCAGGCCGTTCGCGTCGTTCAGCTGATATACCGCAAGCATCGCGGCGGGCCTGCCGTTCAAAGTCGTCACGCCGCTGTAAGTTTCCGCCCCCATTTCCACACGCGCCACATCACGGATCCGGACTTGCGATCCGTCGGGATTGGACCGGATCACGATGTTGCCGAACTGCTCCGGGTTCGCCAGACGCCCCTGCGCGGCAACCGAAAGACGCTCCGCCTGATCCGGCGAGGAGGGCGCATCCCCCAGCGCGCCGGCGGAAACCTGGACATTCTGCGCGGCAATCGCGCTCCTGACATCCTCCACCGTAACTTTCAGCGAAGCCATGCGCATGGTATTCAGCCAGATACGCATGGCATAAGTCATCTCTCCGAACTCCATCACGTCGCCGACGCCGGGAATCCGGGCAATCTCATCCTTCACGGAAATCGACATGAAATTACTCAATTCCAGCTCGTTGTAAGTTCCTTTCGGAGAGTAGAGCGTAATGACGGCAAGAATATTGCTCGACGCCTCTTTTGTGATCACGCCCTGGCGCTGGACTTCCTGCGGAAGCTGTGCCGTCGCCCAGTTGACACGGTTCTGCGTATTGACCGTGTTTGTATCGCCGTCCGTCCCGATGTCAAACGTCACCTTGACCGAAGCCGAACCGTCATCCGTCGCGGTCGAGGACATGTAAAGCATCCGCTTGACGCCGTTGATCTGCGATTCGATCGGCTGAATCACGGTGTCGAGCACCGTCTGCGCATCGGCTCCCGGATAACGGGTCGAAACGGTAATCACGGACGGCGTGATGTTCGGATAAAGTGTGATCGGCAAAGTGAACAGTGCAATCAATCCGCTGAGCAGAAAGAGAATCGCAATCACGATAGCGAACCGCGGACGGTTGATGAAGAACTGGCTGATCATGATTCACGTTCCTTCATTTCGGGTTCGCAACCGGAGCCGCAGAACCATCCGGTGCCTGCTCCTTGTTCATCACGGGAGCTACGATGCTCCCCGGCTGCGCTTTCTGCAAACCGGCAATCACGATCCGCTCCCCTTTCTTCAAGCCATCCCTGACAGCATAGAAACCGCCGTTTTTCCCGCCGAGCGTCACCTTGCGGCGCTCAATCTTATTGTCTTTATTCACAACGAAAACAAAATTGCCGAGCTGTTCACGCACAATCGCCTCATTGCGAATCATGATCTGCCTGGAATAAGGCTCAACCCGTATCTTCACACGGACATACATGCCGGGAAAGAGTTTCCGGTCAGGATTCCTGGCAATCGCCTGCAGACGGAATGTTCCCGTACCATCGCTGATGGCATTGTTCCATGCGCTGATCCTGCCCGGATATTCGTATTTCACACCGTCCTGAAAATCGATTTCAACCTCCGGGCCTTTCTTCTTAGCATCCCGATCCACCCCCGGATAGGAACGGAGCAAACGCAGCATATCCATCTCGCTGATGGAGAAAAATATCTTGACATCGCCGTTTCTCACCACGGTGGCAAGCACACCGGAAGTCGGGCCGACCATATTCCCGGCGCTGTATTTCTTGAAGCTGATCCAGCCGTCAAACGGCGCAAGAACCCGGGTATAGGAGAGATTGACCTTCGCCTGCGCCAGACCAGCTTCCGCCGCAAGCACATCCGCAGCCGCCGTCATCTTATTCATCTCGGCAAGATCGTAATTGCGTTTTGCCGTGGCGTCCTTGCGGAGCAGCTGTTTCTGGCGGTCATATTC
>DXVA01000457.1:2148-3110 GCA_019408975.1 Lentisphaeria bacterium
GAAGGTCGGCAGTGGCTTTTTTCACTGCGGCATCGTAGACAGCGGGATCGATCTGAAACAGTTTTTCCCCTTTCTTCACCAGTGACCCTTCCTTGAAGTTCACTTCGGTAAGAAAACCGGAAACATTCGCTACGAGGTCCACGGAATCAAACGCCGCAACCGTTCCGACCTCCGTACAGGAATCCGCAAAATCGAATTCCGCAGCTTCTTCGACCACGACGGAAGGCGGAGGAGCCGTTTTCTTCTCCTCTTCACGGCAGCTTGATACGGCAATGGCGAGAACAACCCCGCCGACGGCGGCAAACACGGAAAAAAGTTTCATATATCCCTCTTCAGGTAAATCAATAACAGGAAACGGAAAAATATCTTATAAAATACCACACGAAAAAAACTTTTTCAATCAAATTCGTAAAAGAGAGATATTGATTTTATGCTTTTTCTGTTTATCTTATTCCTTAAATGCAAATGCAATCGAAAAGGAAGGGTTTTACTATGAAAGCTGTCAGCGGAACAGTAATGCGCAGTCTTGACCGCCGCGCCGTCGAAGAAGCGGGAATTCCCGGAGAGCGTCTCATGAGAATCGCGGGTGCGCTTGCCACCTCGGCAATCATGGAATATATCTCAAAACTGATGAAATTCGACGTTTTCCCGCGCAATATCATCGTTCTCGCGGGAAAAGGCAACAATGCCGGCGATGCGTTCGTGGTGGCAAAGCTGATGGCAAATCTCAGCGAATACAATGTATTCCTGCACTGCGTCGCCGCCGAGGAAGAATTGCAGGGAGACGCTCTGGCGATGTTCAAGGAGCTGCCGGATAAGATCAAAGGCAGGATCACTTACGGACTTCAGAAATCCGATCTCGAAATTCCGAACGTCCTGATCGTGGACGGACTGCTCGGCACCGGCTTTCACGGAGAACTGCGCGAACCGTTCGCGTCATGGATCAGGCTCGTCAACGAGTC
>DXVA01000458.1 GCA_019408975.1 Lentisphaeria bacterium
AGTCGCAGAAATCTGCCCGTGACCCCCGAAACCAGTTGATGATGCTCTGCATGAATGCGCCTCAAAAGGAATCAATTGATATATTTCGCCTTGATTTCCGCAAGTTTGCCGTTATCCTTCATTTTTTTGAGAGCGGCATTGACCTGTTCCAGAAGCTTCGTATTTTTTTTGCTGATGGCGACGGCATATTCTTCGGTTGTCAGCGGAGTGTCCAGAATTTTCAGGTTCCTGTGCATGGAAACATGAACCTTGGAGGGCTCGCCGTCAAGTACAACGGCGTCCAGTTTGCCGGCTTCCAGCGCGGCGACGGCAAGCGCGCCGTTCGGGAAACGTTCCGGCTCCTGAATATGTTTGGTCACATAAATGTCGCCGGTTGTCCCGTGCTGAACCCCGATTCGTTTGCCTTTCAGGTTTTTTGCCTCTTTAACTGCAGAGTCTTCCGGGACAATGATGACCTGCTTCGCCTCGACATAAGGGATGGAGAAATTGACCTGCCGTTTGCGGTCCTCCGTGACCGTGATCCCGGACGCCGCAACATCCGCCTTGCCTGTCAGGACAGCGGAGATCACGGAATCGAAGCTCATGTCTTCGACAATCAGTTCTCTGCCGATTTCCTGCGCGACAGCCTGCATGATGTCAACGTCGATTCCGACAATCCTGCCGCCTTCGCGGAATTCGTAAGGAGGAAACGTCGCCTCTGTAACCATAACGATTTTATTGGACCGGTCCGGTCCGCAGGAACAGAACAGGAACACCGTTGCGAGAACGGCAAAAGCCGCAAAAAATCCGGTTGGTTTCATTAAAGCATCTCCTTCATGTCAGCAGAATAAACTTAAAAATAAATAATATAAATCTTGGAGAAGGCAATTGCAATGCGTGAAATGTTCTTTCATGAAAAAAGTGTTTCAGGAAACCGGATGCCCTGCTTGAAAATCCTGTTCTGTGTTCCAACACGGCTGTGTATATGGATGCGACTTTTTTCTTTCCACGCATCACGGCGAGTACCATGGAAAAATTATTCGCCGGTTTTGACGGCAGTCACATGGCTTTCATGGTATATTTTTAATGTGTTTTTAGAATTTCCGCTTGTTC
The DNA here is from genome assembly GCA_019408975.1 of Lentisphaeria bacterium. GTDB lineage: Bacteria > Verrucomicrobiota > Lentisphaeria > Victivallales > UBA1829 > UBA11452. The sequence goes on from DXVA01000458.1 coordinate 1,093, forward strand.
TTGCAGGATTTGCCGTTATATTCATATTATCCGGGGAGCGCCCCGGAAAGTTTCAACAGTTTTTTACAGGAGGGAAATCATGAGAAATGTCTGCAAATGGTTGTCGATGCTGATCCTGACGGTGATTCTTGCTGGATTGTCCGCTGCGGAGATTCCAGCGGGCAAGGTTTACAGGAAGGCGGAATATGATCTTGCCTACAAGCTGCTGGAAACCATGGACATGAAGAAACAGTTCGATATTATGAGAGACGGAATGGTGGATATGCAGTTGAAGGCCGCTCCCCAGCTGGCTCCCTACAAGGAGATTTTTGTAAGGTTTTTTGAGAAATATCTTGTTTTCGATTCTCTGAAAAGGGAATTGGCGGATATTTACCTGGATATGTTCACTCCCGGGGAGATCAAAGAGCTGATTGCATTTTATGAAACTCCGTTCGGTAAGAAAATAATCGAAAGAACTCCGGAACTGTCTCTGCGTTTCGCGCAAGTCGGACAGAACGCCGTGGCGAAACATCTTCTTGAATTGCAGAATGATTTGATGAAAGCCATTGAGTCGGAGCAGAAGAAGAGTGCCGCGCCGGCAGTCCAGCCTGTCCGGCAAAAGTAACGATGGTAAGCGGCTGCATGTATGGACCGGCGGGAGTTTCCTGAAATCCCCGCCGGATTTTTTCTGATGTATTGTGAGAGTTCAGGATGTTTTTTTATGAGCTCTCCACATTGTTTCAGAATCCGAGCCCGGAAAAAAGATCGTCCTCCGCTTTTGACGGCGGCTCCATCTGTTTTGCTGCGGAAAGCGATGCCAGCCAGTCGTTGAGCTGCATGACCTTGACCCCGAGTTTCGCGGCTTTCTGCGCTTTGGAGGAGTTGGAGTCGCCCTCCGCAGTCACCAGCAGGGAGAGAGCTGAAGTCACGGAGTCGGCTGGTTCATAGCCGTGTGCCGCCGCCAGTTTCTCGTAATAGGAACGTTTTTCCGGCATTTTGCCGGTGAAACAGACCGTCGGTTTCTTTTCCTCCGCGCTGTTTTTGGTGACCTGGACATTGACGCAGGAAAGCAGTCCGTCGATGAACTCCTTTTGTATCTTGAGCTCCTGTTCGATTGCCGCCGCCCGTTCCGGTCCGATCCCGTCGATTTCCGCAAGAGCTGCGGCATTCATGGATTCGAGTTCGGAAAGCGTATAGTTTTTCAGGATGCTCTTTGCGATATTCGGTCCGATGCCTTTGATGTTCAGCGATGCCAGCACCTGCCAGTCGGGGACATTCCGCGCCGCCTGAATCTCGTTGTAGAGGTTGGTGGCGGAGAGCGCCTGAAAGCCCTCCAGTTTCATGATGTCGGTAATTTTGAGTTTGAAGATATCGTTCAGGTCCTTGACTCCGAGTATGCTCATCATCTTGCGGATGTTGGGTTCCCCGAGACGTTCGATTCCGATATTCTTTACCGCCGCGAGCAGTCGCATGACACGTGTCTCCGGGCATTCCGGATTCACGCAGCGCAGTTCCGGCAGATCCTGAACCAGCGTATGGCGGCAGGAGGGGCACTCCGTAATGATGCACGGCTTCCGCTCCGCCTCTGCGCCGGGTTCGGAGGAGACAATGTAGGGGATGACGTCGCCCGCCCGCTCGACTGTAACCGTGTCACCGATCATGATATCCTTGTCGATGACGTTCTGGAGATTGTGCAGCGTCACATGGCGGATGGTCGTGCCGCTGATTTCCACCGGATCAATTTCAGCCACGGGAGTGAGACAGTTTTTTCCGAAGCTCCATTCCACATTCAGGAGTCTGGATTCCCTGCGCACTCCGCTGAACTTGAACGCGATCTGACCGCGCGGATGATGCGCCGTATTGCCGAGAGAACGCGAATAAACTTCATCGGCAAGTTTGATTACGATGCCGTCCATCGGATAGGGCATGGCTTCGATCTTCTGCACCAGATCGTCCCACGAAGAACGAAGCGCCCCGTAAGTGACAGTCCATGAGTGAAGCGAGTAATCCACCAGCGTGAGC
>DXVA01000459.1 GCA_019408975.1 Lentisphaeria bacterium
CAAGATCGCGGTCGAAGTGGCGGACCCGAAAAGCGGCTATTTCATGCGCCTGACCCAGATGCGTGTTCTCGGCATCGACCTTGTCACCGTGATCATCGGCGTGATCGGGGGACTGGCTTTCTTCGTATTCGGAATGCAGCTGATGGCGGACGGGCTTCAGCAGATTGCCGGAGAGAATATGAAGAAGTTCCTTCAGTATTTTTCGCGCAACGGACTGGTTGCCGTTCTCGCCGGAACCGTAGTTACGGCTGTGATTCAGTCGTCGAGCGCAACGACCGTCATGGTGATCGGCTTCATCAACGCGGGGCTCCTGACCTTGCGGCAGTCGATCGGAATCATTTTCGGCGCGAATATCGGAACCACGGTGACGGCGCAGATCATTTCGTTCAATCTTTCCGGACTGGCGCTTCCTGCGGTCGCCGTCGGTTTTCTGGTCATGCTTTCCAAGAACCGCGTTGTGAAGGGCTGGGGATCGGCGATTCTCGGCTTCGGGCTGATTTTCTTCGGCATGTCGATGATGAGCAATGAACTGCGGACTCTCGGGTCGTTTCCCTCCTTCGTGAACTTCTTCAAACTCTTCGACTGCGCCCCGCACAGCTACGGCGGCTTCATGCCGATCGGGGCGGTCATGGGAGCAATCGGCATCGGCGTCCTCGCCACGTTCCTGATTCAGTCCAGCGCTGCGGCTGTGGGCATCATTCTCGCGCTTTCCGCCGGAGGGCTGGTCAACTTCTATACCGCGGTGCCGCTCCTGATCGGAACCAATATCGGAACCACGATCACAGCATGGCTTGCCTCGCTTGCGGCAAACCGCGTTGCGAAACAGTCTGCTCTGGCGCACTTTCTGTTCAACGTCATCGGCGCGCTGCTGATGGTGATCCTTTTTTATGTGCCTTACGGTCCCGCACGCACTTCGGTTTTTCTCTACTTCGTCAACTCGATTACGCCGGGCAACGCATTCGCGCCGATTCCGCAGAATATCGAGCGCCATATCGCGATGGCGCATACGCTGTTCAATATCGTCACCGTGATTGCGCTGTTCCCGTTCATGGGATGGTTTGCGCGTCTCTGCGAATTCATTCTCCCCGTGCATGACGAGGCATCGCTTAAGACTCACACGCTGGAACCGCTGCTTCTGAAAACTCCGTCCGTGGCGCTGGAGCAGACCGTTGCCGAAATCCGCAAAATGGTGTCCCGTTCCTGGAAAATGATCGACTGCGTGGTCAATCAGCATTTCGTGATCGTGAATGTGGACACCGAAGCATTCAGGGAACTGCGCGAACAGGAACAGCGGATCGACGACATGCAGACGGCGATCACGAATTACCTGGTGCAGATCACGCGCCGTCCGTTGACGCAGCATCAGTCGGATCTGATTCCGCTTCTGATGCACTGTACGAATGATGCGGAGCGCATCGCGGACCATACGGAAAACATCATGAAGCTGACGAAGCGTCTGGCGAAAGCCAATGCGGAACTTTCCGATGTGGCGAAGGCGGATCTCGCTCGCCTCTGGGGACTGCTTGATTCGCAGGCGAAGAATGTCCGTATCGCTCTTGCCGGAACGGATAAGGAGAGCGTGCTTTCCGCATTGAAAGAGGAGAAGAAGATCAACAAACTCGCCAAGCGTTATGAGAAGGATTATATGCGCAAGCAGGATTCTTTCAAAGACATCGATGCGGATTCCGGCATGATCGGAGGGGACCCTGCGGCGGCGGTCAACGAGGAGATTTCCAACCGTGTCATGGAGAATGAGCAGGAGATCAATATGCTGACGAAGCGCTATGAACAGTCCCATATCGAACGCCGCAACTCCGGCAAATGTGCAGTTGAGGCAAGCGTGATCTTCATTGAAATGCTCTGGGAGCTGGAACGGATCGGCGACCATCTCGCGAATATCGCCGTCCGAGCCCCGGAAATTCAGAAACATTACTTCGCCCTTTAATAAAAAATGAAACTTAATTTCTTCAGGTTGCCCGCAGCCTGTGGACAGGAGGTGTCTCTATGTTGGACCGAACCGTTTTTCAAACTCAATACCATGAGATCGAAGCCGGAGAAATAGAACGCAATGTCTTTTCTCTGATCGGCAGGGACTGGCTGCTGGTGACCGGCGGCAATCGCGACAAGTTCAATTCCATGACTGCCTCGTGGGGCGGTATGGGAGTGCTCTGGAACAAAAACGTTGCGTTTGTCTTCATCCGCAAGACCCGCTACACGCTGGAATTCATCGAAAAACAGCCGGAGTTTTCGCTCTCTGTGTACCCGGAACAGTACCGCAATGAGCTGCTCCGGATTTTCGGCAGGAAATCCGGGCGCGACTGCGACAAGGTCGCCGAGAGCGGTTTCACCCCCGTCGAGACTCCGTTCGGGACGGTGGCTTATGCGGAGGCTTCCCTTGTGATGTCCTGCAAAAAACTTTATGCCGGGCAGCTTGTCAAGGACAACATTCTGGATCAGGCAGCCAGAACCACCATGTATGCGCCGGATGAAGAAGCGCATCTGGTTTTCATTGCCGAAATCACGGGCGTCTGGAAGCGGAATGCCTGATGAAGATTCTGGTCGACGCCGATGCACTGCCGCATGATCTCCGCGATCTGATCTACCGGGCCGCGGAGCGCACTTCCATTCCGGTTGTGCTGGTGGCGAACTCGCATCAGCGCATCCCTTTGTCCAAATATGTTTCTCTTGAGGTCGTGTCCGGCGGTTTCAATGCCGCCGACGACCGGATCGTGGAGCGCATTGAAAAGGATGACCTGGTGATTACGGCGGATATCCCGCTTGCGGACCGCTCTCTGACCGCCGGAGCGGTCGCCCTGAATCCGCGCGGAGGGCTTTACACCCACGCCAACATTAAAAACATCATGGCGATGCGTGACATTCTGGAAGATCTGCGGGCGTCCGGGGAAATGACGGGCGGTCCGAAGTCCTTCAATCAGAAAAACTGAGAGGAGTTTGCAAACCAGCTTAACCGCATTACTGCCCAATATCTGCGCAGAAAACGGATGGAGG
>DXVA01000046.1:0-13585 GCA_019408975.1 Lentisphaeria bacterium
ACTTTAGGTTCGCCGCCGACAAGGTCCTTGAATGTCTTGGCGGTCGTGACGGCGATCTCCGCAAGCTGATCCGCATTCGGGTTGATGTTCATGCCGCAGTCCGCATAGACGAATACGCCGTTGTAGCCCCATTTTGTGTCGGGCATCTGCATGATGAAGCAGGAGGACGCCGTCTTGATGCCGGAAGCCGTCTTGAAAAGCTGGAGCGCAGGACGTGTCTTGGATGCCGTGTTGTGGTTGTATCCCTTGGGGTTGCCGCCGCCGGAAACATATCCGTGCGCATCGCCCGCCATGACCATGGTTGCGGAGAAGAAGCAGGTGTCCTTGAGAGCCGTGCGCGCCTGTTCCGGGGTCATGCCTTTTTTCTTGCGGAGTTCGCATACGAGATCGACATACTTCTGAAGATCGGGGGTTTTTTCGACATCGACGATTTCGACGCCGTCAAGGTTGATTCCGTTTTCAGCGGCGAGCTTGACGATTGCATCTGCGTCGCCGACGAGGACAGGTTTTGCATAGCCGGTCTGCACAAGCTTTTCAGCGGCTTTGAGGTTTCTCGGATCATCACTTTCCGTGAGACAGATTTTTTTTCCGAGCGTTTTCGCTTTCGCGCGGATTTGTTCCAGGACATTCGCCATTTTTCAATTCCTTTGTTTTTATGTGAAAAGTTAGAATATTCCGTCCTATAACTTAACACATTTTTCCGGGGATTAAAGCCGGAAAACTCTCTTTTTGAGCAAAAAACATCAAAATCGAGCAAAAGATCGCAAAAATGAACTGCTTCGGGACGGTTCATCTTTTTCCGCATATTCGCTGCGTCGCAGCCATAAGTTCCCCGGAAAGGACAGAAGGAACGGGAAGACAGGAAAATTCAGCCTTGTTACGGTGTCCGGAGATGGCAGATTCTCTTTTTTTTGAAAGAAAATCAGATTTTTTTCCGCTTTCCCTATTGCAATTTTTCTGAATTTGATTATAATTAAATATAACGTTATATTAAACCTGTGAAAAGATAATGAGACAGCAAAACGGAAAAGTGAGACTGGCTGATATCGCCGCTGAGGTGGGGGTATCGGTAATGAGCGTGGCAAGCGTGGTCAACAGTGCCGGGAAGAATTCAGTCAAGGTCAGCGAGGCGACCGCCCGGCGGATTCTGGAAGCCTGTAAACGGCTGAACTACCAGCCGAATATGAACGCGCGTGCTTTGCGGGGAACCCCGTTGAAGCTGATCGGTGTGCTGGTTGACAGTCAGGCGGGGCAGGCTGTTCGTCTGCTGGTCTCGGAACTGGAGCGCGTGACCGCCGCCGAAGGTTATCTTCTGCTGGTCGCACAGGCGCATGACAATATTGAACAGCTCTACAAAGCGTATCAGGTTCTGCTACAGCATGGCGTTTCCGGCGTGATCTGCCTCAGCCATGATTATCCGAACGGGCATGACGAGCTGGAGAAGTATTTCGGAAATGCGGAAAAGATCGTCTTTCTGGCGGACCCCGGACTGGAGGGGCAGCCTTTTGTGGCTCTGGATCGTATTTCCGCCGTTTCCGCTGCCGTTTCCGCCATGCGTGAAAACGGTTCGGACCGGATCGGATTGTGCATTGCCGATGATAATCTGAATTACAGTGTGACGGTGGTGGAGGGATACCGGAAAGGGCTTGCCTGCCTGCCCGAATATATTTACCGTTATACGCCGCCGTTCTGCGACGCGGCAGCCATTGAGCGGCTTATGTGCGGTATGATTGACGGTTTCATCCTGCCGAATGGACTGAACGGAATCATCGGCATGAATGATTATTGCATTGCCGCGCTTCTTCAGCAGTTGACCGGACGCGGAATACGGGTTCCCGGGGAGATCCAGTTATGCGGATATGACAACGAATTGTTCTGTAATTTCACGGTGCCCGCCTTGAGTTCCATTTCGGGAAACATCCGTGGGCGCGCGGATGCGTTGCTCAGGACTTTGCTGGAGCTGCTGGAGGGGAAAAAGCCGGAGAAGCGGATCGTGAAGGCGGAATTTATTCCCAGGGGAAGCATGAGAAATGTCTGACTTATGGAAAATACTGAATATGAATTCAAAGGAGGCTGCCATGAGGAAAAAAGAGAAATTAAAACAGGGAGGAAACTGAGATGAGGTGTTTCAAGATGAAATTCACATTGATAGAGTTCTTGATGAGCAGAATTTGTAAAAGGAGTGTTTCGATCCGGCATTGTCGATTTGCGCCCTGCGAGGCTTTTTCTTTCTTTATTCGATGGATCAAATGTCTGCCCGGTTCTTCCACCCTCCATGTCCCCTCTCCGATATTCCTGTTTCGCAGGATAGGAACAAGAATTTTCACATTGATAGAGCTCTTGATTGTAATTGCGATCATTGCGATTCTTGCGGCGCTGCTTCTGCCTGCATTGGGGAAGGCGCGGGACAAAGCGCAGTCGATCCGGTGTGTCGGCAATCTGAAACAGCTTGGAACCGCCTGTACTGCATATACCGTTGATTATAATGATTATCTGCCTTTGGCGATGGTGAGGAAACCGCACGTGCTGACCGGTTCCGGCTATGAGGGTACCGGCTGGATGGTCTACATCTATGAATATGCCACCGGAAAAAGTTTTCCGTGGCCGCTTGCCGCCGGTGAAGCTTTTTCGAAGATTTATATCTGCCCGAGCGGACCGGAACAGGTGGTCAAACAGCTCGGCAATGCCCAATGCGACTTCACCAATTACTGTTACAGCGCGCATATCGGGAAGGAACCCGGCGGAGGCTTTTTCACATCCGGTGCCGAGTGGTACAATCCGCTCAAAGTGACGAACTCCAAAATAACCTCGAAACTGGTCGTCATTGCCGATGGGCGTCCACGCTCGAAAGGGCAGTGGTGGATGTGTTTCGAGACGAGTCAGGCGCTGGAACGGGGGCTGGACGGGCATCTTGACAAACGGCACAATAGAGCCGTCAACCAGCTGTATGTCGATGGACGGGTCGGCACGGAGCGTCCCGCCCAGTTGGATGTGGAGACGTTTAATGCAATGTATTTGTTTGTCAAACACTGAATATATGAAAGGATGATGGAATGAAAAAACTGTTCACCGTATTGATGCTCCTTCTTGCGGGAGTCGTAACCGTCTCTGCCGGAAATCTGTTCCCCGATCCGGGAATCCGGCAGAAACGGAAATGGAGCCTGCCGGAGGGATTCAGGATTACAGCCGATGCGTCCCGTCCCGGAGACAATATGATGATGGCGGAACGGTCGGATTCCGCAAAATACACGGTTGCAAGGTATTATCTGAAGCTGAAACCAGGTGCGTATAAGTTGACTTTAGAGGCACGTTCGGAGAATCTGAAAGGCAGCATGGCGGCATGTGCCGAGTTCCATTCCCGGGACGGGAAGTATCTCGACGGCGGCATTTATCCTGGAAAAGGGCACAGCCCGAAGTGGACGGAGATCAGCGGCGAGTTTCAGGTGCCGGAGAATGCCGCAAGCGTCACCGTGGGATTGTATCTGTGGCGGGCAAGCACCGGCAGGACATGGTTCCGGAACATTCGCATCGAACCGATTACCCGGACTTCCGTCTATCTGCTGGTCCCTGCCCAGCCGAATATCATCCGGGAGGGTGGGAATGAGCTGATTTTCGGTGCGTTTCATTCCACGCCTGGGCTTAAGCTGAACAGTGTTGTGGAATTCTTTGCCGGTGGAAAGAAGGCTGCGGAATTTACGGCTCCCGTAAAAGGGGAACGCATCTCCGGCGTGATGAATCTGCCGGCGACGAAACAGGGAATGTTCAAAGTGACCATGAGAGATGCGGACGGAAAAACGGTGGATGTCACAAAGATTCCTGCGCAGGTGCTTCCGGCGTCATTCAAAGCGCCTGCGAACGCTTCCGTTCTGGACCGGCGGGGACGTCTCCGGTTGAACGGCAGAAAGTTTTTTCCGCTTGGCCTGTTCATGAACCATTATGACGCGCGTTTCCTGAAAAACGATCATAATCTGTTGCCGAAGGATCTGGAAATTATCGGAAAATCACCTTTCAACTGCATCATGCCTTACGATGCCCTGCGCTGGAAAGAGGGGGAGATCGTCGGCAGAACGACCACCCGTGAACAGATCCGCGGAATCATGGATCTTTGCAGTAAAAACGGCATAAAGGTGATCTTTTCCGTGATGGATGTGGTGCAGAAGAAGCCGTGGTGGACGAATTACAGCGGCGCGGGCGGGGAAAAGGAGGCACTTGAAAAGATCATCGGCGACTTCAAGGATCATCCGGCGCTGCTGGCATGGTATACGTTTGACGAAGCGCCGCTTTCGCAGCGGGATTACCAGCGGGGACGCTGCCGGCTCATCAACCGCCTTGACCCGTGGCATCCGACGTGGATGGTGCACTGCAATCCGGCACGCAACAGCGCGATGCTCGGAGGTGTCGCCAATGTTTACGGAACTGATCCCTATCCGATCAACCGGGGCAGTGCCGATACGAACCATCAGAATGCCTTGATCGCATGGACGGAGCTGACGATGAACATCTGCAGGGTTCCCCGCGGCGGGGCGCTCTGGAACTGTCCGCAGATTTACAACGACGGCCATTACAAAGCCGCCGGAGATAAAGTGAAAGACCATCATCTGTACCAGTATCCGACGGAACAGGAGATGCGTTCCATGGTGCTCATGCAGCTGATCATGGGAGTGAAAGGCATGATCATGTATTCCTATTTTGATCTTTTCAGCGGACCGGAGGGCAGGAAGGAATTTGACCGGCGCTGGCCGGAAGTATGCCGTGTCGCAGAACTGGTTTCGGAGCTGGGGGATTATGTGCTGGGGGATGAGGACGGATGTCGTTTCACATGGAAGCAGACTGCCGGAACAGTGAAGGCGGCGTCATTCAAGGCGGATGACGGACGTGAGGCGGTATTGATTTCCGCTTCCGGTCCCGGAACGTCCGGCGCCGAGTTGGAGTTGCCGGGACGCTGGGCATCCCGTTACGGCAGAACGGTGCGGAATGCGCGGGGAGTCTGGGTGTTCCATGGTAAAAATATGGATGGCGATGTGCTGTTCAGAATCAGGTAAGGGAATGGGATTATGGAGATTTTGATTTGCGGGAGTGCGGCAGGCGAGGGTATTCCGTCGGCATTCTGCCGGTGCCGGGTCTGCCGGAATGCGAGAAAATCAGACGGGTTCGACGCCCGGACCCGGACTGCCTACCAGATCGGGGAAGAAGTCCGGATTGATTTCGGTCCTGATTTTCTGGCGCAGGAGATCAGGCTCGGGTTTGATTCGGAAAAAATCCGGCATCTGTTCATTACGCATGATCATGCGGATCACTTTTACCCGGAGACCCTGAATCACCGCCGCCCGGCTTACTCCAAAGTTGCGCCGGGGCGGATTCTGAAAGTATACTGCAATGAAGCTGTGGAGCGTGCGGCTATGGCGCATCCGGTCATCGGGGAGGGGATTGAAATCCTGCAGATGGAATTTGTCCGCCTGAAAGCCTGGGAGCCTGTCGTGTTGAGGGAGGAGAGAATGACATTGACTCCGCTTCCGGCTTATCATGCGCCGGAGCAGGAGGCGTTTTTCTTCGATGTGCGGAGCGATTCCGGCGAGGAATGGCTCATTGCCAACGATACCGGATTTTTTCCCGAACCTGTCTGGGAGTGGCTTGGGAAACGGAAGTTCGACGGAGTGATTCTGGACTGTACGTTCGGGCTCCTGCCGGATGACTATCCTTACCACATGGGTGCGGGAAAGAACCTGCTTGTTCTGCGGAGAATGCGGGAATGCGGCATGTTGAAACCGGATGCACGGGTTGTTGCAAACCATTTTTCCCATAACTGTGGCAATACGCACCGTGAATTGTACGAGTTTTTCAAACCATATGGAATTGAGACGGGATATGACGGTATGAGGCTGAAAAGCCTGTGCCGGGGCTTTGCGGAGGAGAGTGTCCCGCATTCTGCCTGTGCGGACAGCCTTGCACCCTGAACTGTTCCGCATGCCTGGTTGTCCGCGGAAAGGGGAGTCGCGGAGAATCTGGTGGGTCGGGATTTTCAGAATCGTTTTATGAGAAAGCGCATCCGGGTATGTGGGTGAAATTATTGCCGGGATTCAGTATAATGATATGTTGAAATACGGATCATGAGCCGGCAGCCTGTACTGGAAACCGAATTTTTCCTGACGGACAGTTGACAACGTATTTGCGAATTCGTGCCGCATGGAAGAAACGGTTTCCTGTAAATCAGAAAATCCAATGATGATTCTGTGATGCCGCAGAATCCTGTTCTCTTATAATCAAAGTACAACCCGCCATAAAAGAAATAAACCTGGACTTTACTCTGCGATGGGATTCAGAAGTGAATGGTGGGTATAACTGGACTCGAACCAGTGACCTTCACGATGTCAACGTGACGCTCTAACCAACTGAGCTATACACCCTTGATTTGTTGATGCGCTTAATATAATGGTTATATGTATTATTTCAAGTTGAAAAAATAAAAAAAACGTTATTTTTATATTTGCCGGCAATGAAGATGTCCGACGTTGAAGGTAAGATATGGCAGTCTGAAAAGGTTCTTCCACGGCATTACACAAGGCATGTACTGCAAATGGCGCGATCAGCTGCTGAACAATGGCGCGAAGCTGTTTGAGCACGGCGGAGTGGATTATGCGCGCAAGCGCAACGTATCTATCGCCTCATGAAGCAAAATAATCTGCTGGTTCCCGAAGATCGCAAGCTCAAAGCTCCACGCAAAGCAGTTACGCACAAATCGCGGACGATTGAACTGAACCGGTATTGGGGAATCGACATGACCAAGGTGATGATTCCGGTTTTCGGCTGGTTTACCTGCATGTCGTAAGGGAAACCGGGAAACTGATACTGCGCGGGTTATCCGTACCGTCAGAATTGGGTTGTATGACGCCTTATGGATACGAAAGGCGGTTTAATGCTTCAGCAGTTTAAAAGGGCGTCGGACGGCGTAAAAGTCTATCAAAAAATGAAATCCTTATTTTTTGACTGCTTCCACGTAATGCCGCCCTTGACAAAAGGGGGAGCTTTACACATGCTTTTTTTATTTTTTCTTCTGCCGCATGAGTCTTGAAAAAATCGGAAGTTGTTGTAAATTACCACTCTTGATTTGTATTTTCCCTCAACCCCTAACATAACAGGAGAAATATGCGATGAACTTCACACACGAAGTCGAGCAGATGTGCTGCGTCGCCAAGGGTCCGAAGCACGGACCCGCGCCGATCCCGCAGGAAGGCGCCTGGACAAAGGCTTATGAGATCAAGGATATTTCCGGTCTCACACACGGCGTGGGCTGGTGTGCACCTCAGCAGGGTGCCTGTAAACTGACACTCAATGTCAAAAACGGAATCATCGAGGAAGCTCTCGTCGAAACAATCGGCTGTTCCGGCATGACGCATTCCGCTGCGATGGCTGCCGAAATTCTCCCCGGCAAGACCATTCTCGAAGCTCTCAACACCGACCTCGTCTGCGACGCGATCAACACCGCGATGCGTGAACTGTTCCTCCAGATTGTCTACGGACGCACCCAGACCGCATTCTCCGAAGGCGGGCTTCCGATCGGTGCCGGACTCGAAGACCTCGGAAAGGGACTTCGCTCCATTACCGGCACGATGTACGGCACAAGCGCAAAAGGCGTGCGTTATCTTGAAATGGCGGAAGGCTATGTGACCGAAATCGCACTGGACGATGAGGACAAAGTCATCGGATACAAGTTCATCAAGCTCGGACCCATGCTCGACGCGATCAACAAGGGCATGGACGCGAACGAAGCTCTCAAGAAGTTCACCGGAACCTACGGACGCTTCGCTGACGCCGCTAAAACCATCAACCCGCGTCATCAGTAAGAGGAGTCGTTACAATGGCACTTTTTGAAAGCTATGAGCGCAGAATTGCGCAGATCAATAAATTCCTCAATGACAATGGAATTGCCTCCATCGAAGAAGCCGAACAGATCACAAAAGGCAAAGGGCTTGACATCTATAAACGCGTCAAGGACATCCAGCCGATCTGCTTTGAAAATGCCTGCTGGGCATATCTTGTCGGCGCAGCCGTCGCGATCAAGCGCGGACAGACGGTCGCAAGCGAAATCGCAAAGACTCTCGGCGAAGGGCTTCAGTCTTTCTGCATCCCCGGTTCCGTCGCGGATGACCGCAAGGTCGGGCTCGGACACGGCAACCTCGCTTCCATGCTTCTCCGCGATGAAACGAAATGTTTTGCTTTCTGCGCCGGACATGAATCCTTCGCAGCCGCAGAGGGTGCGATCGGTCTCGCCCGCAGTGCGAACAAGGCTCGCAAAGAGCCGCTCCGCGTGATCCTGAACGGTCTTGGAAAAGACGCCGCCCAGATCATTTCCCGCATCAACGGATTCACCGGTGTCGAAACGGAATTTGATTATATGACCGGCAAACTCAAAATCGTTTCCGAACGGGCATACAGCAAAGGCGAGCGCGCCGCTGTCCGCTGCTACGGCGCGGATGATGTCCGTGAAGGCGTGGCGATCATGTGGCAGGAAGGCGTGGATATCGCCATTACCGGCAATTCCACGAATCCGACACGCTTCCAGCATCCCGTCATGGCAACCTACAAGAAAGAGCGTATCGAAAAGGGAATGCCTTTCTTCTCCGTTGCTTCCGGCGGCGGAACAGGCAGAACCCTTCACCCTGACAATATGGCGGCGGGACCTGCTTCCTACGGCATGACGGATACCATGGGCAGAATGCACTCCGACGCTCAGTTCGCCGGTTCTTCTTCTGTCCCTGCGCACGTCGAAATGATGGGATTGATCGGCATGGGCAACAACCCGATGGTCGGCGCTTCGGTCGATGTCGCGGTTGCCGTTGCACAGGCGATGAAATAAGGCTTTTCGGCCTTGACGATAAAAACGGGATGTCTCCGGAAATGGAAACATCCCGTTTTTTGTCTCCATGAATTCCGGCGGCATGAAGAACGCCTTCCATTCAGTTTGAATCGCCTTGATTTAAAGAGGAAGCCATGGTATTGTAAGGCAGGAATCGTATGAAAAACGTTGAACGGTTTGTTTTATAGTGCAGTATTTAATGCACGTGGACATGGTTCAGCATCAGGTTAAAGGGAAATTTTTCGATGAGTAAGATATCAGTCGTTCTTGCTGCATATCGAGGCGAAAAGTATATCGCAGACCAGCTTTGGAGTCTTTTTGCCCAGACTCATATTCCTGATGAGGTTCTTATCGGTGATGATTCTCCTGACGATGCAACTGGAATTGCTGTCCGCAGGATATTGCACCGGGCACCGCCGCATTGCCATATTGACTATTACCGCAATAAAACGCAGCTTTCCTGAAATTGCCGGAAAAAGAAAAAAATGCTTATAACTGCGCAGAAGAAATATTTTCTGCGATATGACCGCAATCCTGTCTGCAATGGCTCCGATGATTGCATCAATGAAAATCCTTCTCTGTTCATCAGCTGCAATGATGGCGGGAAATGTCATTTTTCAAGTCCATTTCTCGGAGCGCCCCCCTGGAAACAGGCTGTTTTTCCGCCAGTAATTCGGTGCTTCGCCCATATGTTTTTTGAAAAAGCGGGAAAAAGCGAATTCACTGCTGAATTTCAACCGGAAAGCAACTTCCTTTATCGAAGCATTCCCGTTTAATAAGTCGAGAGCCTTGCTCATCAGAAAACGGTCGATGAGCTGTTTCGGCGTAATTCCGGTTTCGGAGGAGAAGCGCCGGGTAAAACTTTCCCTGGACTCTTTCATGAACTCCGCCAGCTCTGAAACTCTGGTTGAGGCATCCCCATTGTGTGCCAGATAGTCCGTCAGCACGGAATAGTGCCGCAGCAAAAGCGGATTCCTGAAATCCTCTGCCGGGTACAGCATGAGCAGCCTGACCAAAATCGTAAAAACCGCAATCTTCAATTCCAGTGAGGTAAACGGAAGCTTTTCCGGCGGGGATTCAAACAGATTCAGCAATAACGGCAGCTCCGCCGGAGCAGGCAATACCTGCATGGAAGAGCAATCCGAAAAAAGCTCCGTCCCCGGACATATTTCCAAATTGCTTTGGATTGACAGGAAATACACATCCTCATCCAAATGAACCTCCGCAGCATAAAAAGCGGGAATGAAGTAAAACCGGCCCGGTTCCAGAGGATAAGTCTTTTGGCGATCCCGGATATAATTGCATTTTCCATTGGGATTCCGCAAAGGAAAAAACATCCGGTTAACCGGCAGACGCAGCGGATGCAGCGAAGCCGGCGGATAAATGCCCCGCGCATAATGGCGCAAATAAAAACGGGTGGAATTCGCCGCAGTCAGAATATCATACCGATGTTCCATTCGAAACATGACAAGAGCCCTCCTCATGTAAAATATCACGTTCCGCTGAAACATCAATCACAAATTGGTATTTTTTTGATTATTTTAGCCATTCCGGAACATCCTAATATGTAGTATAATATAGTGAAAACAAATGAGGTGAATACTGTATGAACGATATGCTTCTGGTGCTTCTCGCCGGTCAGTCCAACATGGCAGGACGCAGCACGGCAGAACCGGATGACCTGAAAGACATCCCCGGTTTGTACCGCTTTACCGGAGATTTCCGGTGGCTTCCCGCGATAGAGCCGATCCACCGGGACAGACCTTTCGTCGGTGCCTTCGACCAGTCAGGAAACCGGGTTCCTTCCCCGGACCCGTGGGACAACATTCCCGTTGGAAAAGGCACCGAAATCCGCGGCGTCGGACCGGGGCGGACTTTCGGACGGCTGCTTCTGGAAGCAAACCCCGGACGGAGGATCGGGCTGATTCCCGCCGCCGTCGGCGGTACTCCGCTCAGCAGCTGGAAACGCGGCGGAGAAGACATCTGGGTTCCCGGCACGTTTCCCTATGACCGGGCGGTTTCACTGGCAAAAGCTGCAATGAAACACGGCAGAATCGTTGCAGTGCTCTGGCATCAGGGCGAAACGGATGCAAAGCGGAACAATCTAAACTACAAGAATGATCTCCGGGAAGTCATCCGTAATTTCCGCGAGGACCTGAATCTCGGTTCCGACGTGCCGTTTTTACTGGGAGAACTGGCAGATTTTTACAGTCCGGAAATTCTTACCCATGTCCCGATGATTAACCGGGCAATGCACGAACTGGCTGCCGAACAGCCTTTCATTCGGGTGGTTCGGACGGAAGCTCTGACTCACTGCGGAGATTTTCTTCATTTCGATACTGTCTCCGCTCATGAACTCGGACGACGGTACTTTGCGGAATTTATACAGTCTGCGCTTCCGTCAGCCGCTCCGCAGGAGTTGAAATCATGAAAAGAGCCAGATACACAGGAGTGAAGCGCTTTGCCGTTCACGATGGCCCCGGTATCCGGACAACGCTTTTTCTGAAAGGATGTCCGCTCAACTGCATCTGGTGCCACAACCCGGAATCCATTTCCGGCAGACCGGAATTGGCGTTCCACGGAAACGCCTGCATTCACTGCGGCAACTGTGTCCGGAGCTGTCCCTGCCATACGTTTACAGCAGGGATTCATCAAATCGACAGAACCCGATGCATCGCCTGCGGAAAGTGCACAAATGCCTGTCCCTGCGGAGCATTGGAACTTTTCGGGCAGGAGATCAGCACGGAATGCGCTGCCGAACTGCTCAGCGCAGACCGGCTTTTTTACGGTGACGCCGGCGGTATCACTCTTTCCGGAGGAGAACCGCTGCTGCAAATCGAATTCTGTGTTGAACTCCTCAAATTGCTGAAGAGGAAAAAGCTCCACTGCGCGATTGATACCTGCGGCTGTATTTCATGGAACGCTTTTGAACGGGTTCTGCCGTTTACAGACCTGTTCCTTTATGATTTCAAGGAAGCCGATCCTGCCAGACACCGGAGGTTCACCGGCAATGACAATGAGTTGATTCTGAAAAACCTGAACAGGCTCGACGCCTCGGGAAAGCCGATTGAAATCCGTATGATCCAGGTTCCGCAGCATAATATGTCGGAGCGGGAAATCGCCGCCGCGGCTGATTTTCTTTCTTCACTGCACAATATCACGGCAGTAAGATTGCTTGCTTATCATTCGCAGGCACACTCCAAGTACCGGGCGGTGGGGCGTTCCGATACATTGCCTGCCGTTCCATCGCCAACCTTCGCAGAACTTGAAGCAAATGCCGCGATTCTGCGTTCACGCGGTCTGAATGTCATCAATACATTGGAGAATAAAATATGAGCGTTTCCCCTTTTGGCACGTTTGCACAGGACAAAGAGTATTTGTGGAAGAAATTCAAGTCTCCTGTCTTCGATGAAAACACCGGTATGGACAATGAAACCTTGAAACGGCATGTTGCAGCTTTCGCTGAAAACATGCCGGAGGTTCCGCATCCGGTTATTAAAGCACATGCATTCGAATTCGTCGCCCGGAACGTTCGGATTGATGCTGATCCGCACGACTGGTACCCTGCTTTCGGCTGCTGGGATCGCAGTGACCGGCCGCTCTCCGGATTACTCGACAGCTTCCGGGAACAGGTCTGTTCGGCAAAACTGACTCACCGGAAGTTATGGAATCAACTGAACCGCTCCGGTGCCTCCTGCATCTGGATCGACTTTGATCATTCCGTTCCTGACTGGGAGGCGATACTGGCAATCGGTTTCCCGGGTCTGCTGGAACGCGTGCGGCACTATCGCAGAAAATATGAACAGTCTCATGAATCGACAGCAGAATCTGCTGCGTATTTTGATGGAATGGAAATCACTTATTCTGCAATTCAGGAACTGCTGGACCGGCTTTACCGCATGGTTCTTTCCCGTTCCGGGAACAGCTGCCGCCTTGCTCATGAAGCTGAATGCCTGAAGCATCTGCGTGATGGGGCTCCAGCCACTACCTATGAAGCGCTCCAGTTCATCTATCTTTTTTTCATTTTTTGCGAACATATCGACCGGCTTCAAGTACGTTCGCTCGGGAATCTCGACAATCTGCTGTTTCCGTATTTTGAGCATGACCTGAAATACGGTATATATACGGAACCGCAGCTACGCGAGTTTTTCGACTATTTTCTGATGCAGTGGGCCTCAATCGACAATTATTGGGGACATCCTTTTTATCTTGGCGGAACCGATGCCGCCGGCAACAGCCGGGTCAACCGTCTTTCCTATCTGATTCTGGAAGAATTTGACAGACTGTCGGTTCCGACACCGAAAATTCAGCTGAAAATTGCCCGGAATACACCGGACGATTTTCTGGATGCCGCATTGAAGATGATTCGGCACGGCAATAACAGCCTTGTATTCGTCGGCGAGAAAGGAATCCTCCGCGCAATGACCGGTCTCGGCATGACCGGAGAAGACGCCCGCACCTGCGTAATCCGAGGCTGTTACGAATTCGACGCCGTCGGCAGATACAACAGCAACACCACTTTATGCGGGCATTTGAATATGCTCAAACCATTTGAACTGATTTTTCATAACGGGGCCGATCCGGAAACCGGCATGGAAATCGGTGTAAGAACCGGGGCGTTGGAGGATTTGAAAAGCTTCGACGATTTCTACCGGGCTTATCTCGCTCAGCTTGGCAGGATCATCGAAGACAATATCGTCTGTGTAAATGACTTTGAACGTTTTCTGAATG